>QHXD01000200.1:11101-13661 GCA_003223895.1 Acidobacteriota bacterium | reverse complement strand
AATTTCCAACTCTGCAGCTATCTGTCCCCTTCAAGAGGGGAATCCGGTTATTTCCTCTGATACAATCCCCGCACGATGAGGGCTTCTCGCATTGAGATCATTCCAACCGGAAAGGCGCTCGGGGCCGAGATTCAGGGCATCGACCTTAGAGAAATTCGCGCTGATGAGTTTGAATCCATTTACCGTGCGTGGCTCGATCATCAGGTCCTGCTGTTTCGCGAGCAGCAACTGACCGACGAAGACCTGATTGGTTTCAGTCGTCGCTTTGGTGAACTCGACTGGGCGCCAATCCAGGAGACAGGGCGGCGCTTTGTGGACGGCTACCCGGAGATCTATATTGTTTCGAACGTAATCGAAAATGGAGAACCAATTGGCAGCCTTGGTGCCGGCGAAGCAAGCTGGCATACCGACATGTCGTATCTCGAAGATCCGCCCAAGGCAAGTATCCTGTATGCGTTGGAAGTTCCTCCGGAAGGAGGCAACACCTATTTTTGCAGCATGTATCGCGCCTATGACTCCTTGCCGGGCGAACTCAGGCGCCGGATCGAAGGTTTCACTCTGAAGCATGATGCCACCTACAACAGCGGCGGCTATGTCCGGCACGGTGCGGCGGCAATCGACGACCCGCTTAACTCTCCGGGTAACTATCACCCGCTCGTCTGCACCCATCCCGAAACCCGGCGTCGCTTCCTGTACCTTGGCCGGCGGCGCAACGCATACATCAGCGGGCTGGCCGTTCCTGAATCGGAAGCGTTACTGGACGAACTGTGGTCTCATGCCACCCAGGAAGCATGTGTGTGGCATAGCGTATGGCAGGTTGGCGATCTCGTATTGTGGGATAACCGCTGCACGATGCACCGCCGTGACCCGTTTGATGCCGGGTCGCGCCGGGTCATGCATCGTACGCAGATTAAAGGTGAAGCGCGTCCAACCGCGTGACCAATGGATTTTGCTGAGCCGCAGCGACCAGGATTCGGTAACATGCGCTTGTCGGTAGGAGGCAGGGAGACAGATGCTTTCGAAAGAGGACAATGAGCGGCTCACCCGCGTGGGCGAGGGCACGCCGATGGGAAATGTGTTCCGCCGCTACTGGCTGCCTGTGCTTTTGTCCTCGGAGCTTGCCGAAGCGGATGGCGCGCCGGTTCGCGTGCGCTTGCTCGGCGAGGATCTGATCGCGTTTCGCGACACGTCGGGCGCGGTGGGACTGATGGAGGCTTACTGCGCCCATCGCCGAGCGCCCCTCTTCCTGGGCCGCAATGAGAAATCCGGCCTGCGCTGCGTCTATCATGGATGGAAATACGATCGCGGTGGCAAGTGCGTCGAAATGCCGACCGAGCCATGCGACAGCACGTTGAAGACGAAAATCGCCCTGAAGGCCTATCCGACCTGGGAGGGCGGGGGCTTGGTATGGGCCTGCCTGGGGCCATCGGCTGCGCCGCCGCCCGACTTCGAGTTCATTCGAGCGCCCGCGACGCATCGTTTCGTGTCCCGCACGGTCCAGGACTGCAATTATCTGCAGGCGCTCGAAGGTGGACTCGACTCGTCCCATGCAACGATCCTGCACAATGTGACGATCGGCGACATGAACTGGCTCGACGATTTCGAGCGCACCACGCCGCGTCTGGAAATCTATCCGACCGATTATGGATTCCAGTACAGCGGCATTCGCAACCTGAAGGACCGCTACTGGGTGCGGCTCTATCAATATGTCATGCCGGCAATGCAGCTTCGTGGCCGCATCGTTCCGGTCCGAGGCGAAAAGGCGCCTCCCCGAATTCCTCTCATCAGCGGACATATTTGGGTGCCGATCGACGACGTGACGGTGTCGGTCATCAACTTTTCCTATTCTGCCGATCCGAAAATTCCGCTCGACATGGATTTCGCGCTGGACTCCGAGGCCGATTATGGCCGCGGGTCCGAAGACATGCTGCCCGATTTCCGGCTGAAGAAGAATCTGTCAAACGATTTCCTGATCGACCGCGAATTGCAAAAAACCGGGACCTTCAGCGGCATCAGGGGCATCAACACACAGGACGTCGCCGTCCAGGAAGGCATGGGGCCGATCGTGGATCGTTCAAAGGAACATCTCGGATCGACCGACCGCGCTATCATCGTCCTGCGCCGGCTGCTGCTCGAGGCTTATCGAACCGTCGAGGCAGGCGGCACGCCCAAAGGTGTCGATCCATCGTCTTACCGCAATGTGCGCGCGGTCGATCATTACGCCGATACCGAGTCCGCGATTCCGCAATTGATAGAACGAGAAAGGAAGGCGCGCTTTTGAGTGAAGTTGCTGCAGCAATTGATCAGCTTCGGTTCTCCGATGTGCGCCGCCGCCTGAAGGCGATCTTCGTCGGATCGATAGGGAATCTCGTCGAGTGGTATGACTTTTACGCGTACACCGCCTTTGCGCTGTACTTTGCCAACTCGTTCTTTCCCGGCAATGCACCAGTCATACAGCAATTGAATGCCGCGATTCTCTTTGCAATCGGCTTTGTCATGCGGCCGATCGGCGGCTGGCTGTTCGGACATCTTGCCGATCATCACGGCAGGCGGAAGGCGC
>QHXD01000200.1:0-11037 GCA_003223895.1 Acidobacteriota bacterium | reverse complement strand
TGCCGCGCCGGTGCTGCTCGGTCTGGCGCGCATCATTCAAGGCTTGAGCCTCGGCGGAGAGTACGGTGCCAGCGCCACTTATCTGACCGAAGTGGCCGACGAGAAGCATCGCGGTTTCTACGTGAGCTTCCATTACGTGACTCTCATCGGCGGCCAGCTTTGCGCGATCCTCGTCCTGCTGGTTCTGCAGCAGGTATTTCTTACTCCGGATCAGATGAGGGCCTGGGGATGGCGCATACCGTTCCTGATCGGCGCGATTCTGGCGATCAGCGCCCTTATGATGCGGCGCAACTTGCATGAGACGGAAGCCTTCATTGAAGCCAGGAAACCGGCGAGACGTGAAAGTTCGCTCAGAGCACTCTTCAAATATCCGCGCCAGGTTTTGATTGTTGTGGGGCTCACTGCGGGGGGAACAACTGCTTTCTATACCTACACAACCTACATGCAGAAGTTCCTGAAGCTTTCGGTCGGTTTGAGTGACAACCAGACCACGATGGTAAGTGCCGGATCGCTCATTTTCGCGCTTTGCCTGCAGCCGATCTATGGGGCGCTCTCGGACAGGATCGGGCGCAAACCTCTGCTGATCTGGTTCGGCTTGATGGGTACCGTCTTCACCATTCCGCTGCTTGCTTCGCTGCAGGCAACCAGAACTCCCTTCCGCGCGTTTCTTCTGATTTCGGCCGCCTGGATGATTGTCGCAGGCTACACATCGATCAATGCACTCGTTAAAGCCGAACTGTTCCCGACCAGTGTTCGCGCCACGGGTGTTGGTTTGCCCTATGCCATCACAACTTCCATCTTCGGGGGACCAGCCGAGTCCATAGCACTGTGGTTCAAGTCGATTGGCCACGAGGCGTGGTTCTCCTACTACCTCACTGCGGTGATAGCAGTTGCGTTGCTTGTCTCCGTTACGATGCGTGACACGAAGCGTTATTCCGCCATGGCTCGTCACGAATAAAGGAATCGAGCAGCTGTAGCGGCGCTCTATGAATTACAGGTCAGGCCGCATTCCTCTCCTTATGAAGGAGGGGTGGCCGTGCCATCAAGAAAATGACCCGTTCCGAAATGGCACGGCCGGGGTGGTCGCTTACAAGTTGCGTTGCGGAATGCGCTTTGAAACATGGTGCGTGAGCGACCACCCCGTCTGCGCCTTTTAAGGTGGCTTCGCAGCATTTTATTGATGGCGCAGCCACCCCTCCTTCATAAGGAGGGGAATACACTCTGCGAATTCATTCACAGCTGCTTCCAAGAAAAACCGGCGGTCACAGACCGCCGCTACAGTGCTTACTTGAGGTTTAAGGCTCTCTTGGGATCGACCGCGACCCTGAGGATGTCGGTCTTTGCGGTTACCTCGAATCCCATTGAATGAGGAACACCTGCCGAAACCACAATCGTGTCTCCGGCAGACCATTTCTGGGTTTTGTAGTTTTTAATCACACCGTTGACGCTCGGTCCCCGGACTTCCTTGATCGCAGTGCTGTTGGGGTCATCCCACACCGCTTTGTCCAGCTCTCCTCCAAGCAAAGCCGTGCCTTCGCCCCGGATCACGTAATAAACCTCACTGACTTCGCTGTGATAGAAGCTGTTCACCGGCAGGGTGTTCTTCATAGGTTCGTAATGCAGAATGAACGCGCCCAGATTGGCGCCGTTGGCGATATTAACCACTCGCGCCGGCCGGTCGCCTCTTGTCGGGCCCATCAAGGCCTCGGTCGCAGCCTTTGGTATGAACGTAAAGACTCCAGGCATGCTGGGAGGACCCGGCTTGCTGGTCGTCGCAACGGTCTGGCCTGGCGCCTGTTCTTGAGCCTCGGCCCGAAGGCGGGCCAGGGAAGCCTCACGGTTTGTCACCAGCTTCAAGGACCTTTTGGGATCCACAACGACTCTAAGGATGTCGTTGGGTACGGTCACCTCGAATCCGATGGTGTGCGGAACGCCTGCCGGAACAATGATGATGTCTCCGGCGGACCACTTCTGCGATTTATAACCGGTGATCGTACCGGCGACGCCGGGGCCGCTGACTTCCCTGAAGCTTGTCGTGTTGGAGTCGCGCCACATTGGATTCTGCAGTTGGCCGCCCAGCAAGGCCGTGCCTTCGCCCCGGATCACGTAATACAGTTCACTGATTTCGCTGTGATAGAAGCTGCTTGGCGGCGTCGGGTTCTTCGTTGCCGGATAATGCAAAATGTAGACGCCGAGATTTGCACCGCCGGCGATGTTGACCACTCTCGCCGGCCGGTCGCCCCGCGTTGGGCCCATCACGGCCTCCAGGTCGGCCTTCGGAATAAACGTGAAGGCGCCAGGCATATTCGGAGGCGCCTGCCCCCGGGTCTGCGACGAACTCGGGCTTGTCATCGCGAACACAAATAGAAGTACGAATACTCCCGCCAGTGCTGTCTTCTTCATCGTCCCTCCTTTATTTCTTGACGAATTTCCGAACCGTTCCGAGGAAGTCCGCGCCGTAGACGCTGCCTTCGGCATCTACCGTAACGCCTTCCGCCATACTCGAACCACTGGCGTAGGGATAAGGACACGAATCTGGAATGAAGGATTTGACCGAGCCGTCCCTTGCGCTGCCAATCCTAATGCCGCGTTGAATGCCCGGGTTGAACCCATAGCCGGTCTGTGGAAGAGACAGTTGACCCGTGTTGGTTCGCCCATCCCTGGACTCGGAGTCGGCGACGTAGATCACGTCGTTTCTGTCAATGTACATGCCGCTCGGCCGGCCGAACTGGAACCACTGCGCGATAAACTTGCCGTCTTGATCGAAGATCTGGATTCGGTTGTTCTGGCGATCGCCGACAAACAGCCGTCCTCTCGAATCGAAGGCTATCGTGTGGACGACATCGAATTCACCCGGTCCCATGCCTTTACTGCCCCAGGTCTTGATGAACTTTCCATTCTTGTCGAACTTCATGATGCGAGCGTTGCCAGTGGCTGTACCGCCACCGCTGTGTCCGTCCGCAACGAAGATGTCGCCGTTCGGAGCGATTGCGACTTCGGTCGGCTGATCGAACTCGTCGAGGCCCGGTCCGGCAACGCCCGGCTTGCCGAGCGACATCAAGAGCTTTCCTTCCGGACTGAACTTCAACACCTGCTGGCCCTTTCCGGGTACGGCTCCGTTGTCGGCGACCCAAACGTTACCGTCTTTGTCCACGGTGATTTTGTGGGGGCTCACGATCATGCCCTTTCCGAAACTCTTCAGCAGCTTACCCGACGTGTCGAATTGGAGGATCGGATCGAGGAGCGAATCGGCGCACGTCGCACCGCCCGCGCCCGATGCGCCACACCGGTCAATGACCCAGATCGTCTTTCCGTCAGGCCCGGCGTAAATGCCGGCCGTTGATCCCCATTTCCTCCTGTCAGGTAGCTGTCCCCAATGCACGCCTGGTCGAAATGTGTTGGGAAGATCATTGTGGGCTCCAAGGAGCGACAGTGCCGGCAGTTTTACCGGATACCGTCCCGGCTGAAACACCGGCGTACCGCGTCCACCACCTTGCGTCTGGCTACCCGCAGCCTGAGCAGGGACGCCACAGGAGTCCGCCAGCGGACCTGGCGAACCGCCCACGCTGTTGGTCTGCGCGTGGGCCGTTTTTCCACCTACAACGAATAGCACTGCGGCGCCGGCCAGAGTGATCGCGGCCATCGTGAACAGCAACCCCGTGCGCTGCGTTTGGCGTCCGTAGGTCATAACAACCTCCTGGCGGGAAAGTGTTGCTCGGCAGTATACACCTGCTAAAATCCGGGCGTTCACTATCACGAGGGGGGATCATGAAAAGACTGGTTCGGGAACTCTATTTTTGGGTTCTCGTTGGAATATTCGCGGGAGGTTTTCTGGGGTACGCTGATCCGCAACTTGCGGTCAGCCTGAAACCCCTGGGCGATGGTTTTATTGCACTCGTGAAGATGCTGATCAGCCCGATCATCTTTTGCACCGTCGTGCTGGGGATAGCCGGTGCCGGGGATATGAAGAAGGTCGGGCGTGTTGGCGGAAAAGCGCTGCTTTATTTCGAAGTTGTGTCGACGTTCGCGCTTGCTCTCGGACTGCTGGTGGTGAATATGGTACAGCCTGGTGCCGGCTTTAACGTCGATCCCGCAACTCTTGACGCGAAAGCTGTCGCCGACTACGCCAACAAAGCAACGGCTCAAACCACGGTCGGTTTCCTCCTTCACCTCATCCCGACGACGATCTTCGATGCCTTCACGGGTTCCGGCGATATCCTGCAGGTTTTGTTCGTAGCCATTCTGTTCGGTTATGCGATGACCCGTCTGGGCAAGAGCGCCGAGGTCGTGCACCGATTCATCGAGGCGTGCTCCCATATCTTCTTCTCAATGATGGGTGCTCTCATGCTGCTCGCTCCTGTCGGCGCTGGCGGCGCAATGGCATTCACAATCGGTCGATATGGCGTCGCGGCTCTCAAGCCGCTCATGACATTGATGGCGAGTTTTTATATCACCTGCGCGTTATTCATCATTCTTGTGCTCGGAACCGTCGCTGCACTTATCGGCTTCAATATTTTTCGCTTCATCTTTTATATAGGCGATGAATTGCTGACGGTGCTCGGTACGGCGTCATCTGAAACCGCCCTTGTTCCTTTGATGCAAAAGCTCGAACGGCTCGGCTGTTCGAAGTCCGTAGTTGGCCTTGTGGTTCCGTCGGGCTACTCATTCAACCTGGATGGCACCAACATCTATCTGACCATGGCAGCACTTTTTGTCGCCCAGGCTCTGAATATTCATTTAACACTGATGCAACAACTGACGTTGCTTCTTGTCGCCATGCTGACTTCAAAGGGAGCATCCGGAGTCACAGGCGCGGGCTTTATTACGCTCGCCGCGACGCTAGCAGTCATCCCGTCCATACCGGTTGCCGGGCTGGCGTTGATTCTCGGTATCGACCGGTTCATGTCCACGGCGCGATCTCTCACCAATTTCATTGGAAATGGCGTGGCGAGCATCGTTGTAGCGCGTTGGGAAAAAGAACTGGACCGTGAACAGCTTGCTCGGGAATTGACGGGAAGGCGGGAGACACTGGAGATTAACGGAGAGACCGTGAAGGTCAGCGTGAATGTCGGCGAAGATTCGTAAATTCAACACGTTTCAAGTCCTCTGAGTCACGTTCTGCTTTCCATCAAATACAGGTGAGGTGTAAAGTAGCCGCAACTTCGGAGAAATGAATCAAGGGGGAGTCGAACGATGAACACGCGGACCGTGTGTGCGACTGTCACGGTTACTCTGCTGCTGTTCATACCTGCTCATGCGCAGTGGCTGAATTATCCCACACCCGGGGTTCCACGCCTGCCGGACGGCAAGCCAAACCTCAAGGCGCCTGTGCCGCGCATGGCCGATGGAAAGCCAAACCTGTCGGGTGTATGGGACGCCCGGTGCTATTCCGAAGAGTGCCTGCAAAGCGGTGCTCCACTGGCCGGTGGCGCCTCCCCTCTGTTCATGGATCTGGCGCAAAGCTTGAAAGCCTCGGATATCGAATTGACGCCATGGGCGGCCGGAATTCAGGCTCAGCGTGTAAACCGCGATCACGTGGACGACCCATACGGCTATTGCCTGCTGCCCGGCGTGCCGCGAATAAATTTCATAGGAACCCTCAAGATCATTCCAACCGCGCACGTTACCGTGTTCCTGTATGAAACAGCTGCCAACCTGGCGTTCCGTCAGGTGTTCACGGATGGGCGCCCTCTGCCTGAAGTAAGCGAACACACGTGGTTGGGCTACTCCATTGGCAAATGGGAAGGTGATACATTCGTCGTCGAGACAACGGGACTCAAGGATGGTGGGTGGCTGGACACTCTCAAAGCGCGCCCTCACAGTGACGCGTTGCGCGTGACGGAACGGTTAAGGCGCACGGACTTCGGACATATGGAATTGACGATTACCATCAACGATCCCAAAGCTTATATAAAGCCGTGGACTGTGAAGACTGCGTTGAATCTGGTGGCGGATGGGGAGCTGCTCGAAGGCTCCTGCGACAACCACGACAAAAGCATGGAGCATCGGCGCATGTCGCCGCCTCCGCCGGAGCCGCCAAGTCCCGGGCCGCACTAAAATGGAATGCTCTGCAGTTTTAAAAAACCTATGGAGGTTGTACCCGTGAAAACCAAAGTCATCGCTCTTGTCATCGCCTCCGCCGCAGTGCTCGCCGGCGCACGGCCGGTTTTCGCGCATCATTCGTTTTCAGCGGAGTTCGATGCCAAGCAGCCCATCACGCTGACCGGCACCGTCACGAAAATCGAATGGGCAAATCCGCATGCCTGGTTTTACATCGACGTTAAGGATGAGTCCGGCAAAGTCACGAATTGGGGTTTGGAACTCGGCGCGCCGAACGCGCTCATGCGACTGGGTTGGAGCCGAAACTCGCTCAAACCGGGCGACGTGATTACGATCGAAGGCACCCGCGCCAAGGACGGCAAAAGAATGTTCGCCGGCTCCAGTCAGAGCGTTACGCCATAGCGGTGTTTTCTCGCGTGCCTATTTGACCTTGACGTATTTCCTCAACCCGTGCGTACCGACGTCGGCCGCGTAGATGTTGCCCATGTCATCCGCAGCAATGCCTGACGCCGATGTTCCGACATCCACCTGGTCCAGATCCGAAGGATCGGGAATGAAGGCCGTGAGCGAGCCGGTTTTGGCGTTCCCAATTGTGATTCCCCTCAGTTCGCCCTTTTTAGCAGTCGGATCCGGGAATGATGCGCCTACATAAATGGTGTCGTCTTTTCCAACAAACACTGAGCTCGGCTGACCAAATTGCGTCCACGCGACGATGAACTTGCCGTCCTGGTCGAAGACCTGGATTCGATTGTTCCTGCGGTCGGCGACGTACAAACGGCTCTGGGAGCCACCGATGAAGATGTCATGCGGTTCGTCGAAGTCGCCAGGCCCGGCTCCCTTGTGTCCCCAGGCCTTGATAAACCGGCCGTCTTTCGCAAACTTCATCACGCGGGCATTGTTGTGCTGGTTAGGGGCATGGCCATCCGACACAAAGATATCGCCGTTGGGCGCAACGGCAACACCGGTCGGCCGATCGAAGGTATCCGGACCATTCCCGGCCACGCCTTCCTTGCCGAGCATCATCAGCACCTTGCCCTCCGGGCTTAACTTCAAGACCTCCTGGCCCATGATTACGCCGTTCGAGTTCCTGGCTGACATACCGAGTACCGTCGCTTCATCATTGACGTCACTCGTCCATATGTTTCCATCGCGGTCGAGGGTGAACCCATGAGGATACGCGAATAGCCCCACACCAAAGCTCTTCAGAAGCTTGCCCGACGGATCAAATACCAAAATCGGCGGATTCGCGTCCCCGCGACCGATGCATGTGGCGTGGCCAGGCGGTACGGTGTTGAAGCATCTGTGAAACACCCAGATGTTGCCATTGGAAGCGACATGGACCCTGATTACCTCTCCCCAGCGTCCTGCATTCATGCTCTTGGGAAGCATCGGCCAGCCCTGGACGAGGCGATACGGATTGGGGAGTTCCGTAGGTTTGGGGTAGTGGGTTTGTTGAGTGTGCGCCACCAGCCCAAAAGTGAAAATCGCCGCAAATACGGCTGCAAGCGTAAATGTGGTTCGACCTCGAAGCCTCATCGCACACCTCCAGGAATGATCTCTACTTTGCGACCTTCAAACTTTCCGTGCAGGTGTTTTCCCGCAACTCGTCGTTGGCCGGGCCGGCGCGGCGGTAGCTCACGACAAACTCCCAGGTCTTCGTGAACGCCTTGGGATCGTTGACCGTGATTTTGTCTTCGAGAACATCCGGACTCATGAGGCGTATGCGCTCGGAGATGCGCATGGCATCGCTATGTGGAGAACCGTAGCGATCCAGCACGGTATCGTCACGCAGGCCGACTGTTTCGACGACGAGGGTGTCCCCCTCCCAGTGTCCGGTCGAATAGCCGTTGTAGGAAGGATCCAGATCCTTGGGCGGCTTGCGGCCATCCAGATAGACACGCCGATAGGCATCCATCCACTCGCTGAAGAAAGCGATCTTGTTGTGTGCCTGGACAATCTCCAACCCATACTCCGCGAAAATGAAATAAGGCATTCCCGGAGGCAGACATCGCGTTACCGGTTCGGTTTCTTCGGAGCCGGTTTCCCTCGATGCCTGAACCTTTTTATATCTCGCTTCGTACTCGGGTGTGAACGACGGTAACTCTCCAGGTCTCGGAAGCCACCGGAGCGTTGTTCCCACTCTGGGCGCATCCGGCGGGTTGATGGTGCGCCAGACACCTGTGAAATCCGGTACTTTCGCTGCGGGCGCGGAACCCTGTTGGGAATAAGCGTGCAGCGGGACAAGAATCGACAGGCCCAGCAGTGCGGCCAGTGCCAGCGCGCAATGCAAACGTGAAGTCATGGTTGTAATCATCGATTACCTCCTCCTACAGGAGTGCCGTCAGCGTGGGTCGCCTTCACCATCATGCCGCCGGTCGTGCCGTTCTTCAGCGGACGAATGACGATTGAGATCATGTCACCGGGCTTGAGCGTATCGCCGCGCCAGCCGGTCCGGCGCAGGTTATTGGGCGTTCCGCCTTCAATCTCCCATTCGGCGGCACCGCCCTTGCCGTCGGGCACCTTGACATAAATGTGAATGTGCGGATTAGTCCACTTGAATTCCTTTACTTCGCCAACCAGCGTGACTTCCTTGTTGTAATCGAACATGGCGAAACTGTGATGGCCGAACGCTGCGCCCGCCAGCATAAGAGCAGTGGCAACAATACCCAGAAATCTTGTGTTCATTTTTCCTCCCAACGACCGCTTGCACATCGCAATATCGCAAAATTCGGCGACGACAGCAAACTTTGCTTGAATTTCAAATGGGGGAAGCAAGAGTCACGTCGAAAAGGCGCCCGGCTGCATCATCGACTTATGAGACGACGCTCACCATCAAAATGTAGGTGCCGACCGTACCCTGTTGTCCCCAGACCTGGATGTAGTAGGTGGTATCTGGCTGAGCGGGAAAGCGATACTCCAGGTTCGCGCCCGGAGCATCAGCGTGGCCTCCGCCGGTGCTGTTTCTATTGCTGTCAAAGACGCGCACTTCGGGAATAAAAGTTTTCGATTCGTTGTTAACGTGCACCGTCAAAAAGCCGGACGCCCCCGCCGATTTCACCTGATAGAAGTCTGCATCCTTATCACGCATGATCCTCGATTCGATTGGCTTAGCCAGTTCAACCCGTTCAGCATGGGAAATATCGTGGCGTGGCGCAGGATCGAAAATCACATTGCCGGAATCGGGTCCATTCGGCAGTGTGACCGCGATGGCGAAGATCAATAATAGAGTCGCCCCAATCGCCGCCACCAGACGAATGTCGATGCCTCGAAGACGCCCGAACCAATTTCCAGAAGCCATTGTCTACCAGACTATAGCTTTTCAGAGCCAACGCTTCCAGTGCAGCACGGGAAAAGTTCTTGGCCGCGAACTGCAAGTTGGGCAGCGATCGCAACTGTAGCGGCGCTCTATGAGCGTTTTCTTGTGGGAGGTACCTACGGAGCTGTTGCATCGACAGCCATCCAAATCACAAAAATGGGCGGAGGCGGATGAACTCGTCATCCTACAGCTTGGACTGTTCGAGCCATAGAAGCCCGCCGACGTGCGTAGGCGCGGCCGACTCGTAGAACGAATACGATACCGAGGATCACCGCGTAGCGCGGCGCGCGCGGCGTCAGAGGCCAGTAGGTGTGCAGGACACTGGCGACGGCCGCTGGATAGGCGAGCCGGTGCAGCGCCTGCCAGCGGCGTCCGCCAAGACGTCGGATCATGCCGACGGTGGACGTGGCCGCCAGCGGAGCCATCAACACGAGCGCGACGAGCCCGATGGCGAAAAACGGACGCAGCAGATCCACGCCGATCGCCGACAGCGTATGCGCCGTCGCGATCAAAGGCCGCGCGCGGACCCACGCGTCCAATCCCGCAAGGCGATCGAACAACACGTAGGCGGCGGTGTGCACCGTGGCGTAGAAAAACCCGAAGAGCCCGAACATTCGTCGGAACTTCACGACCGAATGCCAGCCTGTCAACCACCGAAGCGGTGTGATGGCCAGCGTGAGACAGAGAAAGCGCAGCGACCAGAATCCGCTGCTTCTGACGATCGCATTGAAGGGGTTGGCGTTGAGCTGGCCTGTGAACACGTCCCACAACAGGAACGCGACAGGGCTGAGGCTCGCCGCGAAGACAATCGATTTCAGGATTCGAATCACGCGATCGGACAACGGCCCGACCAATCTACTTCTCCCTAGGGTCTCTTTGTTCGTTTAAATACTTTCCCACGCCGCCAACGCCGAGTGGCGTTTCAAGTGGTAATGCGCGACTTCCTTGCCGAACATGCGGGCCGTATGTTAACTCCATTCATACTCGTGCCGCGATAAGAGAAGCGCGTCCGCAAGGCCAGTGGGTTAATCCTGAATCACGATTTGTCGAATTGAAGCGTCCTAGACATTAACCCTTTCCGAATACACGCGACTGGCTGAGTGACGCGCATGTCGGCTCGCGAAAGCAAAATTTACGTTACAGAACCGGACTTCTGGGTCAGAACTTCCAGAAGTAACTGTCAAACCGCAAACTTTGCTAGGAATCCCAGGCAGGTCACGGATTTGGGGACGAAAAAGGGGAACTCTAAACGAGTCCCCCTTACGAAACGGCGAGCCGGGAAAATCTTAGTCGGCGGGCGTTTTCTTCGTGGTTCGGAAAATCATCGCGTCGGTTTTCGCAGCGGCCTCTGGCTTCCGCGATTCGAGCAGATGGCCGTAGACATCGATGGTGACTTGAATTGAGGAGTGGCCCATTTGCCGCTGGACGTAATAGATGTTTTCGCCTTGCTCAATTTTTAGAGAGCCGAAGGTATGCCGCAGGTCGTGGAAGCGAACCTTACCCAGTTGCGCCGCTAGTACGGCCTCGGCGAATTGCTTCTTAACGAATCGGTCGGGATCGAGTGGGCGTCCCTGCATTCTTCGCAGCAATAGCCGTGATCGTACTGTCTTCTGGAACAGCTGAAAGTCTTAGAGTCATAGCTTTCAAAGACGGAACCATTC
>QHXD01000243.1 GCA_003223895.1 Acidobacteriota bacterium | reverse complement strand
CTGCCTCAATCAGACGTCTGAAAGCGACAAGCAGCTTGTTGATGTCGTCAAAGTGTAGGCCGGTGGTGGGCTCGTCGAAAATGAATAACGTCTTTTCACTGGTCTCGCGTGCCAGGTATGACGCCAGTTTGATGCGCTGCGCCTCGCCGCCGGACAGCGTCGTCGCGGACTGCCCCAGCCTCAGGTAACCCAGGCCGACTTCATCCAGCACCTTGAGCTTCTTGGTGATCTTCGGCACGTTTGTGAAAAACAGCAAGGCCTCGCGCACGGTCATCTGGAGCACCTGGTAGATGTTCCTGCCCTTGTAGAGGATTTCGAGAACGCCGCTCTTGTAGCGTGTGCCCTTGCATTCTTCGCAGATCAGTTCGACATCGGCGAGGAACTGCATCTCGACGGTGACCGTTCCGTCGCCCTGGCAGACCTCACAGCGTCCGCCTGGAATGTTGAAAGAAAAGCTGCCCGAGTTGTAGCCGCGCGCCTGCGCCTCGCGCGTGGACGCGAAGACGTCCCGGATGTGGTCGAAGGCCTTGATGTAGGTGACAGGGTTGGAACGCGGCGTTCTGCCGATAGGACTCTGATCGACAAGCACGACTTCCGAAATCCACTTTGTTCCGGTTTCGATCACGCCTGCCCCGAGAGCCGGGTCACCCCCGTGCAGTGCCGCTTTGATCGCTTCGAAGAGGCACTCATGGACCAGCGTCGATTTGCCGGATCCCGACACACCCGTGATGCACGTCGTCAGGCCGAGGGGAATCTCGACATCGATGCTCTTGAGATTGTGGACAGCCGCATTTTTCAGCTTCAGTACCTTCGGGCCTGGTGTTCTCCGCTTCTTCGGAATCGGAACCTTCAATTCGCCGATGAGGTACTTGCCGGTGAGCGAGGCCGTGCAGTTCTTCACACCTTCGAGCGTCCCCTGATAGACGAGATTGCCGCCGTTTTCACCGGCGCCCGGACCGAGATCGAGAATGTGGTCGGCAGCTTTCATCATTTCCGCATCATGCTCGACAACGAGGACCGTGTTTCCTATGTCGCGGAGGCGTTGCAGGATTTCGATGAGCCGCTGTCCGTCGCGCGGATGCAACCCGATGGAGGGCTCGTCCAGAACGTAAAGAGCGCCGACCAGCGACGATCCCAGCGATGTCGCAAGCTGAATGCGCTGCGCCTCGCCGCCGGAGAGCGTCGAAGAGAGCCGGTCCAGCGTCAGGTATTGCAGGCCGACGTCGTTGAGGAACCGAAGACGCGACTCGATCTCCAGAAGGATGCGTTGGGCAATTTCGGCCTGCATCGCACTCAATTTGAGCTTCGCGAAAAACTCGTGGCTTTCCTGGATCGTCATCCGGCATACGTGTGCGATGTTTTTGCCGTTGATGAAAATGTCGCGAGCCGCCTGCCGCAATCTCGATCCGTCGCACTCGGGGCAAACTGTGTATCCGCGATAGCGGCTCAGGAAAACCCGAACGTGGAGCTTGTATTTCTTGGTCTCGAGATAATCGAAGAATTCGCGCACCGCATTCATCGTGTACGTGCGCTCTTCGGGCGTGAGGTCGCGGAAAGGCACGTCCAGCCGGATGCCTCGCCCGCGGGCTGCTTTCCTGAAATCGTTCAGGTATGTCTTATGGCGCGGTTTCGTCCACGGCTCAACTGCGCCCTGGCTCAGGGACTTGCTCTTGTCCGGAATGACAAGATCGAGATCCAGATCGATGGTGTTGCCGAAACCCTGGCATCGCGGACACGCGCCGTAAGGATTATTGAACGAGAAAAGTTTGGGCTCGGGGTCTTCGTACCGGATGCCGCATTTCTTGCATTCGAATGCTTCGCTGAACCGAAAACGCTTCTCCTGCGGGCTGGTTCCGTTTTGCGTGGGCCACTCGAGGACTTCGAGAATCACTTCGCCGTTGTTCTCGCGGAAACAGGTCTCCACCGAGTCGATCAGGCGCTGCCGGATGTCGGGCGCCATTTTCAGACGATCGACCAGGACATAGGTGGTCCTGCTGAAATCCACGTCCAGCAGGGATTCGGGCTGGGAATAATCGAAGGTTTTGCCGTCCTGGTAAAGCCGGCTGAAGCCGCGCCGTTTGAGATCGGCCAGGTGAGCGGCGAGTTGTTCCCGGTTCTGGTTTTTGGGCAGGGGATAGAGAACGTAGAAGCGCGTGTCGATCGGCCACTGCATGACGACGTCGGCGATCTGATCGACCGTATCTTTTTGAACGATCTCACCACACTTCCGGCAGACCGTTGTGCCGACACGGGCGAACAGGAGACGAATGTAGTCGTAGACCTCGGTGGATGTTCCGACCGTCGAGCGGGGAGTTCGGGCCGTATTCCGCTGGCGAATCGCAATCGCGGGAGCGATGCCGTAGACCTCGTCGATTTCCGGCTTCTCGATGCGTTCCAGGAACTGACGGGCGTACGCGGAAAGCGACTCGATGTACCGCCGCTGCCCCTCGGCGTAAATGGTGTCGAAGGCAAGTGAGGACTTTCCGGACCCGCTCACGCCGGTAACGATCGTCAGCGCGTTATGCGGGATCTCGAAATCGATGTTCTTGAGGTTATGAACCCGAACCCCCCGAACAACGATGCTCTCCCTCCCTGTCAGGTCCCCGGCTACAACCATAAACTTCACATTATACAACGCCGGAAAAAAAGGGAAACGCGGGCTAAAGCCCGCGACTACATTTTTGGGACCACGCTTGTCCCCAATGTAGTCGCGGGCTTTAGCCCGCGTTCTAACGGCCTTTGGCGACGATGTCTTTGACGTTTTGGGGGGTGATCACGAATTCCCGGACCTGGCCGCTTGCTCCAAGCGGTTTCATTGGCTTTTCATTCAGCTTCAGAGTTACTCCCGCGGCATTGCCAATGGTCAGGGTCATTGAATTCTGTGCGGTAAATTTCTTCGTCATACCGGGTTCCAGAATCATTTCGGTGGGATTGCCGTCCGTCAGCACTCGAATCCAGCTGGGCTCGGTGATTTCCAGGTCGGCAACGATGGCTGGTCCAGTCGCCACAGGAGGAGGAGCAGGAACCGCTGGGGCGGTTGTGTTGGCTGGGGCGGTTGGCGCGGCAGGGGCTGTGGCCGCCGGTGGTACGGGCTCCGGCTCGGAAGGAGTGGGGACGGATGCGGCCGCGGTCGTTTCAGGCGCCGTTGGAGGCGGCTCTGGAGGCACTGGTGTGGTAACGGCAACGGCCGGTGAAGGTTGTCCTGCGGTCTGTGCCGTATTCCCCGACTGCCTCGTAACGATGTAAAAACCGATGATCAGCAGGACCAACGCGCCGATGACGATCGGATAAAGATTCCGTTGCGGTTTGGGGGACTCCGCAACCGCCGGCGCCAGCGTGTCGCCGGGCTCCCGAACCTGCACGAGCCGTTCGTACTCGGCCACGGCCTGATCGGGATCGAGTCCAATGCGCTCCGCATACGTGCGCACAAAACCGCGATTGAAAATGCCGCCCGGCAGCAAATGAAATTCTTCGTTTTCGATAGCCGCAAGGAATCGGGTACTGATTCGAGTTTCGATCGCGATTTGATCGAGGGAAATTCCGGCAGACTCCCGGGCTTTTTTGAAACTTGCACCAAAATCGGTCATGTAGACCTACAAAACCCCGTCTTGCTGTTACTTACGCAGAATGATATGTTCCCTGCCAGACCTATGTCAAATGAGGCTCTAGGGATGATTGAAACGCTTGGCTTTGTCGGTGCGGTCGAGGCGGCCGACGCCATGGTCAAGACCGCAAATGTTGTCCTGATCGGCAAGGAGTACCTTCTCAACGGCTACGTCGCAGTCCTCGTTCGCGGCGACGTCGGCTCCGTGAAAGCCGCGACTGAAGCGGGCTCCATGGCGGCACGCCGCGTCGGTGAACTCATCAGCGTGCACGTTATTCCCCGGCCTTTCGACGATACAGAAAAAATCTTGAAACACTGGTCCGGATCTGGGACCGAATCTAACGAAAATACTCCCGGTTGAAACGTAGGCGCGGTCTATGGATAAGGATCTCGAATCTATTCAGGAAGCGCGAAGTCTGCTCCAGGCTGCGCACGACGCGTGGTTGAAGTTCGAGAATTTTACCGAGGAACAGGTTGAGCGCGTTTTGCTGGAAATCTCGAAAGCCGGAATCGCCAACGCGGAACCGCTGGCGCGGCTTGCGGTGGAAGAAACCGGCTACGGAAACGTCGAGCACAAGACGCTGAAGAATTTGTTCTGTGCGGACGATGTGTACCGTGCGATCCGGCCGATGAAGACGGTTGGGATTGTGAGCGAAGACCAGGAGAAGAAAGTCTTCGAGGTTGCCAGCCCGATTGGAGTGATTGCTGCGATTATTCCTTCCACCAATCCAACGTCCACCGCGATCTACAAGGCCTTGATCGCGCTCAAGGGCCGGAATGCCATCGTTTTCAGCCCGCATCCATCGGCGGCGAAATGCATCGGCGAAACCTCTCGCCTCCTTGCGGTGGCCGCGGAACAGGCCGGAGCGCCGAAGAGCGTGATCTCCTGCATGAAAGTTCCAACGATGGAGGGAACGCAGGAATTGATGAAGAACGACCGGACCGCGCTCATCCTGGCCACCGGCGGGACCGGTCTGGTGAAAGCGGCGTACAGCGCGGGAAAGCCGGCGTTCGGCGTCGGCCCGGGGAACGTTCCCTCTTACGTCGAGAAGACCGCGGATTTGACGAAGGCCGTGCGCGACATTCTCACGGGGAAATGCTTCGATAACGGAACGCTGTGTTCATCGGAACAGGCGATCATTTGCGATGAGGCTGTCAAAGACACCGTTCTTCAGGAACTGCAGAAGCAGGGGGCGCACGTTTGCAGCTACCAGGAAAAGGCCCAGCTCGAGCGAACCATTCAAACGCCGCGGCGTACGTTGAACACGAAAATCGTCGGCAAGGCGGCCACAAAGATTGCCGAGATGGCCGGCTTCAGTGTGTCCGCCGGAACGCGCGCCCTCGTCGCTCATGCGGACGGAGTGGGGCCCGAGTATCCAATCTCGATGGAGAAGCTCTCGCCGATACTGGCTTTCTACGTCGTCAGGGATTGGAAGGAAGGTTGTGCGAAATGCATCGAGATCCTCGACTTCGGAGGGCTCGGCCACACACTCAGCCTCCACACGCGTGATGAAGAGGTCGTCCGGCAGTTTGCGCTCTACAAGCCTGCATTCAGGATTTGCGTAAACACGCCCGCGGCGCTCGGCGCCGTGGGCTACACAACGAATCTGTTTCCCTCTATGACGCTGGGATGCGGTGCGGCAGGTGGGAATATCACGTCGGATAACATCTCGCCGTTGCATCTGATCAACCTGAAACGCGTCGCGTATGGTGTACGCGATGTCGCAGCCGGTCCTCCGCCAAGGGCAGTCGCCGCCACTGCTATTGTTGCCGGCAAACGAGCCACCATCGAACACGTTGTCGATCAATGGCTCGGCGGCCGCGCTCCGATCGCTCCGCCGCTGTCGTCCTATACAGAGCTGGAACCGCCACAGCCGAAAGTGGAAAAGAAGGAAATCAAACCCGTAGGCTTTGTCTGCGAAGACGACGTTCGGTCCGCCATCCTCACCAATTCGAAGATAACGATCGGAAAGAAGACAATCGTCACGCCATCCGCGCGCGATCTCGGGGAGGCAAACGATACTTTTGTACTTGGGGACTGAGCGGCGTAATTCGCGGCTAGCTCGCCCGCGAGGAGGAGAAGAACGCATTCGGTCCGCAGAGGCGATTGTGAACGGCGGCGACGATACCAGGAATTACGCCTTCGCCAGCCGGCGGAGGAACGATGCTCGGATCAGGTGGTATGACTGGCCGGATGATCGGCTGCTGGAGCTGCTCGCGGACATCCATCATCCATCCGAATCCGCGAAACAAATAGGAAAGGAGCGTCCGATCCATTTCCTCAATTCCGAGCACTTCCTGAACTATCCAGGCGCCGAAATCCGTATTCGGCGCGATCCGTAGCCGGCCGCTGCGGCCGGGTTTTTCGATTCCTTCAACGAACGCGAGCTGATACATTCGCTGAACAATTTCCACCCGCTTCCTTCGCGTTTCGGAAACATCCACGCTGCCTGAATCAATGGCTTCGAATAGTGGGGACAGATAGATGGCCGGGCGAGGGTCGAGCTCGATGCAACCAGTTCTGCCTGCAGCCGCGATTTCCGGATGGCCGAAGGACGGCAAATTGCCGCCAAAGGCCCGCTGCCGAATCAGTTCGTCTCGCCGGCCAGGCAATGCGTGTTCCAGTTGCGCGACGAATTCCGTCAGATCGGTGATAGCGCCAAAGTGCCGCGCACAGTCGAGAGCCATCTGGCCGGCCGTGAATAAGTCGGAAGCAGATTTCGTATAGAGCGCCGCAAAATATCTTGCGACCATGTTTGATCCGGCAGAACCATGGTGAATCTGAATAGTGCCGAGATTCTGCAGAATCCCGACTTCAGTCGAGTTCGCCTT
>QHXD01000242.1:19489-20274 GCA_003223895.1 Acidobacteriota bacterium | reverse complement strand
GCAACTCCTGTCGGTTTCGCTCCCGAAGCAGAAACATTCTTCTTGATCCAATCCAGGATCGGCTGCAGCACCTCGCGGTTGTTTTTCTCCGTCATCATCATGTGGCCATTGCCATGGATGCCGTGATCGGCCAGCCTCAGCTCTTCAGCCTGACATCCCGCCTGCTTGAGGAATGCCGCTGCTGCCGGACTGCCCGGCGCAGCGAACGAGGCTTCAGCCGTGACGAGAACCATTGGGATTCCCAGCAGATTTTTGAGTTTCCTTGCGGGCTCTTCCTGCAATTTATAAGGTTGAACACCGGGTTCCGTGGGCGTGACCGTCTTTGTCTTGATTTCGGCAGGATCCTTGACCGGCGGATCGTACGTGACCGGAATCGTCGAGAGCCCCCACGGCGTCTGCTGGCTGAAAGGCGAGCCACCGGCTCCTTCAATGACGATGATCCCTTTCACGAGGCCGGGCCTCGCCTCAGCGACGAGCCAGCCGAACGGGCCACCCGCCGAGTGCGTCATGATGATCGCCGGTCCGATCTTGTCGAGAAGCATCGCGCCGCGCTCCCGCCAGACCTCGTGTGCTTTAGCCGCCGGCTGAATAAATGAGCCGCCTTGCGAAGAAACCAGCTGTGCCAGCTCCGGCGATCCGACCGCTCCTGTACCCGGCCACTGGTTGTGTTTCTTCACGAACTGATTTGCATTGGGCTGTATGGCGGCCTGCGATGTAAATCTCGCAGAAATGTTGTCCAGCGTAATGTTCTGCGTCGGGAACGGACCGTGCAAATCCGGGTGGTA
>QHXD01000242.1:7541-19441 GCA_003223895.1 Acidobacteriota bacterium | reverse complement strand
CCGGACAATGCATCCAGTCCAGGCCCTGGCCGCCACCGCCGTGCACAAGGACGATCGGATACGGATATCGAACCCGAGCGGGGACCTGATATTCAATGTACATCTGCTTCCCGTTCACGACCACGCCGTTGTTGCGCTCCTCGCGCTCGACGCCGACCCAGAAGTAGCTCCATTCCGCGATATCGAGCGGAGCCAGTCTCCCCGTCTGTGCCGCTGCAACGGCTGGATTTTCAAGGAAGGTCTCCATCAACGCGGGTATGGAAAGGCCGCCCAGGCCCATTGCCGCGGCACGGGCCATGAATTCACGGCGGTCGATTCTGCCCTTCGCATAGTTTCGGCAGAGATCCATCAAACGCTTGTCGTCTTTCATAAGGAGGCTCCGATTATGAGAATGGTCCAAAGCATAACAGCCTGGTAGCGGGATCTTCAACAGACGCAGGCTAAAGCCTGCGACTACATTTTCGGGATCAACTTTTCTCTCCCCACTGTAGTCGCGGGCTTCAGCCCGCGTTGGACTTTCCCCTTGCTTACCGAGAGGAGCAGGTGTATTTCTATCTCGGTAACCGAGAGGGGAAGGTAAATGAGCAAACCAACCGATCTGGTCCAGGGAACTTTGGATCTTCTGATCATGAAAATGCTGGCCCTGGAGCCGATGCATGGCTGGGCTGTCAGCCAGCGCCTGAAACAGATCTCCGGCGATGTTCTTCAAGTCAGCGACGGCTCGCTCTATCCGGCTTTGCACAAGCTCGAGCAGGAAGGCTGGATCAAAGCTGAGTGGGCTCCGAGCGAGAACAATCGCCGCGCCAAATACTATTCGCTGACTCGAATCGGCCGCAGGGAATTGGAAAAGGAAACGGCCAACTGGAGCCGACTTTCAGCCGCCATCACGCAGGTAGTGCAACTGGAGAAAGGATGAAACCATGCGCTGGTTACATACAGTACCGCTCCGATTGCGGTCGCTCTTCCGGCGGCGGCGTGTGGAGCAGGAACTGGACGACGAGATCCGCTATCACATCGAACGGCAGGCCGAGCAAAACATTGCCGCGGGCATGACACCCGGCGAAGCGCGGTACGCCGCGCTCCGTGCCATGGGCGGCGTCGAGCAACGCAAGGAAGAATGCCGGGATATGCGCAAAATGCATCTTGTAGAAGACGTGTTGCGGGATCTGCAGTATGCCGTTCGCATGATGCGCCGGAATCCCGGATTCACTTTGCTGGCGATGTTGATTATGGGCCTCGGCATCGGGGCGAACACGGCCGTCTTTAGTGTTGTCGATGCTGTTCTTCTCAAGCCTTTTTCCTTTCGTCAGCCCGACCGCCTCGTGACGGTTTGGGAAGAAAATATGCGTCTGGGCTATCCACACACCGACGTAGCCGCGGGGAATTACCTGGATTGGAAAGAGCAGTCCGATGCCTTCGAGGATCTCGCGGCATACTTCGGGAATGCTTTCAATCTGACCGGGGAAGGGACACCTGAACGGCTCGACGGAATACAGGCCACTCCCAACCTGTTCTCGGTTCTCGGCGTTAAACCTGCACTGGGCCGCTGGTTCAACAGCTCCGAAGGGCTTCCGGGACAATCCCAGGTGACGATCTTGAGTTACGGCTTGTGGAAACGAAAGTTCGGAGGCAATCCTCAAATCGTCGGGCAGTCCATACTCATCAATGATCAACCTCATACCGTGGCCGGTGTCATGCCGGAAGGATTCGAGTTTCCGCGAGGAGATACTCAGCTCTGGGTCCCCATACAGTTTCCAGGAACACAGTCCGGCTCTGCCGGACGCAACGTGCATCTTCTAAGCGTCGTCGGCCGCCTCAAGCCGCTCATACGCTGGCAGCAGGCCGAAACGCAGGTTCAGACCATTGCGCGGCGGCTGGCAGAAACTTACCCGGAGACGAACAAGGATTATGGCGCGCTGGTGATTCCGCTCCAGCAGGAGTTCGTGAGAGACGCCCGCCTCTCTCTATGGCTGTTGCTTGCGGCCTCCGTACTTGTGCTGGCGATCGCTTGTTCCAATGTGGCAAACATGCTGCTGACACGCGGCGTTGGGCGCACGCGAGAGATAGCGATCCGCTCCGCGCTCGGTGCGGGCCGCCGGCGAGTGGCGCGGCAGTTGTTGGCTGAAGGTGTTCTTCTGTCTGCCACAGCCTGTGTTGTTGGTGTGCTCTTTGCTGCCGCCTCGTTTCAATTTCTGGACAATTTGATCCCACCGGCTCTTTCCGGCGCAGTCTTCCCCACGGTCGACCTGCGACTGCTCGGCTTCGCGGTACTGATATCGCTTCTTAGCGGGATCGTATTCGGCCTTGCGCCGTTGCGGGAGACATTCCGGGTCGACCTCAGCGAGGCTTTTCGAGCAAGAAGCGCCGGGTCCGGCGTCCGGATCCGTTCTCGGGCATTCCTGGTGGCATTCGAGACAGCGCTGGCCGTAGTCGTTGTGGCCGGCACGGGCCTGGTGGTCCGCACGATCATGAACATCGGAGCAGTGGACCCGGGATTTCGTCCCCAGAACGTTCTGACTCTGAGACTCGAGCTGGCGGCGAATCAGTATCCGACAATTGAAAAGCGCATCGCATTCTACCGGGAGGTGCTGGGTCGCGTTCACGCACTTCCGGGGGTGATATCCGCCGGTTTCACCACGTTTCTGCCGTACACGAACTTTGGAGGCGCCACTGGCTTTTTCGTTGAGGGCCGCTCCGATATCCCGCCCACGATGGTTTATCGCCGGGAAACCAGTTCTGAATACCTGGCGGCCATGGGGGTTTCACTCCTCAAAGGACGATGGTTCACCGAGGAAGACGATCGTAACCATCTTCTTGTTACGATCATCAGTGAAGGCGCTGCTCGTTTGCTTGACGGCGACCCTATCGGCCGGCATGTGAATTTCGGAAATCCTCGCGGGCCCTGGCTGACCGTGGTTGGTGTTGTGGGTGATATGCGGGAAGAAGGAGTCGCTCTGCCTTCGAGGCGTGCAGTGGGATATACGCCCTATGCGCAAAGCACGGAGGTCTGGTTTTTCAATCCACGAGATCTCGCAATTCGTGTGCAGGCCGATCCCATGAGCCTTGCGGCGGCAGTACAACGCGAAGTGTGGGGCATTAATCCCAACCAGACCGTTGCGCAGATCCGCACACTTGAGACAATTCTCGATCAACAGGTGTCGAATCGGAAACTTCAGGCGGCTTTGCTGAGCGCGTTCTCTCTCTTATCCATCTCACTGGCAGCTCTTGGCCTCTACGCTCTGTTGTCGTTTGTGGTGCAGGCACGAAAGCAGGAATTTGGCGTGCGCATGGCCCTGGGCGCAACGCCCCGCCAGCTGGTCGCTGCTGTTCTTCGTCAAAGCGTGCGTTGGATTGGAGGCGGGGTGCTTGCCGGTCTCGCAATAACACTGGTCGTTGCGCGAAGTCTGTCGAGTCTTCTCTACGGTGTTGAACCGACCGACCCGCTGACACTGGCTGCGTCCGTTTTTCTTTTGTTCGGGGTCGGTGTGTCGGCTGCTCTTGTCCCGGCGTGGCGCGCGTCGAGGATTGACCCGATGACTGCGCTGCGTCACGAGTAAGGAGCCGGAAGACATGCGGCTTAAACACCTGTTTTACGTGCTTCCCTTGCGCCTCCGTTCCCTGTTTCGCCGAAATCAGGTTGAAAAGGAACTAGACGAAGAGATGCAGTATCACCTCGAACGGCAGATCGAGCAAAACATCGCCGGAGGCATGAGGCCCGATGAAGCAAGATACGCGGCGCTGCGTGCCATAGGCGGTATCGAGCAACGCAAGGAGGAGTGTCGAGACATGCGAAGGCTGAATCTCATTCAGAATTTGCTCCAGGATTTCCGCTATGCGGGCCGCATGTTGCGCAAGAGTCCGGGCTTCACGGCGGTCGCCATCCTTTCACTCGCATTCGGGATTGGCGCGAACACCGCAATCTTTCAACTCGTCGACGCGCTTCGTATTCGCAGCTTGCCCGTGGTCAGTCCCGAACAGCTTGCGGAAATTCGCATCGGCGAGCGTTCCAACAGGAGAGGCCAGTTCAACGGCCGGCTCAGTTCGCTCACAAATCCGCTCTGGGAGAAGATTCGCGATCAACAGCAGGCTTTCGCGGGAGCCTTTGTATGGGGTGATGACCGGTTCAACCTTACGAACGGCGGAGAAAAGCGGTTCGCCGAAGGACTGTGGGTCAGCGGGGAGGTGTTTCAAGTGCTTGGCGTTCGCCCGGCGCTGGGCCGCCTGTTTACGTCCGCCGATGACAGGCGCGGCTGTGCAAGTTCCGGTGCGGTCATCAGCTATGGATTCTGGCAGCGGGAATTTGGCTCGGATCCTGCGGCCCTCGAAAAGGCGCTCACGCTGAACGGTCACTCCTTCCAGATCATCGGCGTCAGTTCAGCGAATTTCTTTGGCGTGGAACCGGGAAGGAACTTCGATGTCGCGATTCCGATTTGCGCTGGGGCCACGATGGGAAAGGAACTCGACAGGCGGGACTTCTGGTGGCTGGCAGCCATTGGACGTCTCAAGCCCGGATGGTCGCTCGAAGGGGCGAATGCTCACCTTCAATCCATCTCGCCACAACTTTTTCAGGAAACCCTGCCTGCAAACTACCCGCCGGAGAGCGTAAAGAGTTATTTGGATTACAGACTCGGTGCGTATTCGGCCGCCTCGGGTGTGTCGTCGCTGGGGGCCCAGTATGCAGTACCACTCTGGCTGCTTCTGGCAACCGCCGGTCTGGTTCTTCTGATCGCTTGCGCGAACCTGGCGAACCTCCTGCTTGCGCGCGGGAGCGGCCGCCAGAGAGAAGTAGCTGTTCGCCTGGCTTTGGGGGCATCGCGTGGGCGGCTGGTGTGCCAGTTTCTAACGGAGTGTGTGTTGCTCTCGATACTGGGAGCGATAAGCGGCGCGCTGCTGGCCCGGCTGCTCGCCCAGAGCCTTGTGACGTTCCTGAGCACAGACAATGACCCGATATTCGTGAGTCTCAGCGTGGATTGGTTCGTCCTCACGTTCTTGACCGGACTGACCGCTTTGACCTGCATTCTTTTCGGCCTGATGCCGGCCGTTCGCGCGACTCGAACTGCTCCCATCGCGGCGATGAAGAGCGGCGGGAGAGGGCTCGCTGGAAGTCGTGAGCGGCTGGGATTGCGGAGAGCGCTCGTGGTGTCACAGGTCGCCTTGTCGCTGGTGCTTCTCGTCGGCGCGCTCCTGTTTACACGGACTCTCGTCAACCTGATCACAGCAGATACCGGCTTCAACGCCGAAGGCGTGTATGTGCTGCGGATCGATGTCGGCCGCCTCACTCATCTAGCCGAGCAGCACCCTGCACTGTTTCGTCAAGTCTTGGAACGATTACGTTCCGCAGACGGTGTCCACTCGGCCGCAGAAGCGCGCATCGTTCCAATAACTGGTAGCGGATGGGATGAATTCGTACGCGCGGAAGGAAACAACAAGCCGGGGGTCGCCTGGTTCAACGCCGTCAGCGACGGCTACTTCAAGACCATGGAAAGCCGAATACTGGCAGGGCGCGATTTCACGGAACAGGACACGACCTCGTCGCAAAAAGTTGCGATCGTCGATGAAACATTCGTTCGGCAGTTTCTGAACGGCGCCAGTCCGATCGGAACCGGAGTCCAGGTGGAAGCGGGACCGGGTGAGCCTGCGCCAGCCTACCAAATTGTGGGTCTCGTCAAAGACTCAAAGTACTTTAGGCTTCGTGAGTCACCCCGGCCCACCGTGTTTGTCTCCGCTCGTCAGGAGAACCAGGGGCTGATTCGCTCATTTGTCGTCCGCTCGAGCGCGTCGCTCCCGGCAGTGACGACATCGGCTGCGAATGTGCTCCGAGACATCAGCCCGGACATTTCCTTCGACGTTTTAGTTCTATCGACACGCATTCAGGAATCGCTCCGGCAGGAGCAATTGATGGCGACCGTCTCAGGTTTTTTCGGCTTTCTGGCCGTCGTACTGGCGATTCTCGGCATCTACGGGGTCCTCGCCTACACGGTGGCGCAGCGGACCAACGAAATCGGCATTCGCATGGCGCTCGGCGCCAGCCGATTCCGGGTGCTGCGGATGATCATCGGCGAAGCCGCGTGGCTTGTCGGAATCGGCCTTTTCCTGGGAGCGATGCTATCGATCCTCGCGGCAAGACTTACCGAGAGGCTGCTCTTCGGAATTCAGCCCCGCGATCCGCTCACCATCGCGCTCGCCGTTGCGGTGTTAGGCCTCGTGAGCGCGACCGCCAGCTATCTGCCGGCGCGCCGTGCGGCAAATGCTGAGCGTCGTCGTAGCTCATGCCGTAAATCGAGGGAACCTTCGTGCCCATCGGACGGAGGTACGTCGAAAGTTGCCCGCGATGGTGAATCGTGTGGGCCATGCCGGACATCAGATAGGCAATCGCTGGAAGTTGCCGGATGCCGCGAAAGTCGATGATCTTCACAAGCTGGTCCGGAGACATCTTTTCGAGCCGGCCCACATTTCTCTCGAACGTTTCCGCGTACTATTTTGCAACATCTGCCGAATTCCGTACCGTCTCCGGTGGCGTGCTTCCGCCATAATTGAATTCGCCTGATGCCACCCCATCGAGAAATCGATTCTCGGCAGAGGCTATGTGCCAGGCCAGTTCAAATGCAGGCCGGGAGTTTGGATTCGGGCGGTAGTCGCCCTTGTCCAGCGGGACGGCTTCAATCACCTTGCGCGTTAACGGGTGTTCCACCTTCAGCCAGGGCAGCGCGACCGCATGCAGCAGAAACGTGGCCTGTTCGGGTTGCATTGGTTGTGTACTCATTTTTTGGTCCTTTCGGAACGCGGGCTAAAGCCCGCGACTACATTTGGGGATCAATGTGTCGGCGTGAATGTAGTCGCGGGCTTTAGCCCGCGTTCAGCACCGCGCGTAAATATGCCAGAATCGCTCCAAGTTCATCATCCTTGTAAGAGCCGATCACGGACGAGTGCTGCCAGGAGCTGCCATCGACCAATTTCACGGCTGCAGGATCCGCTGTCCGCAGCACCGGAGGCGGCGTCGTCAGGTCGTAGAAAATCACTGCGCGCATTGCATTGCTGACGACCAGTGCCGGCATTGTTTGTCCATCCAGCGTGGCGGTGGACACTTTCGGCGCGACCGCACGCAGCGCCTGAACGTTGGCCGGTACGGTCGCGATCGGCACTGCGACTGGAATCCCGATCCCATTCACTTCGTGACAAGTCGAGCATCGTCCGAAGCTACGCACTGCGTCCGAAAATAATTCACGGCCGCGTGCTGCTTCGCCGGAAACCACTATCGGACTGGCGGCAGGCGCCGTCGAACTGCTGATTCCGTTCAGGCTCGCGACGTATGAGATAACGGAGGCAAGTTCGGAACGTGACAAAGTATCTGCAAAACCCCGCATAGCCGTACCGGGCACGCCACGGCTGACGGTGTTCGTGATGAACGCCCGGTCGAATCCGCGTGCCGCAAGACGGGGAGCGCCGCCCGTGGTGCCTTTCGGGCCGTGACAGTATCCTGTAGCGCAGGATTTGCTGAACACCTGCTCGCCGTTCTGTTGCGCGCCGGCAAGAGATGGAAAGACCAATAAGATGCACAAGCCGCAAATTACGCGCTCAAAGCGCCGTGCGTATCCAGCCATATCGAACATTGTCACGTTCCACTCCGATCTCGACGTAACGTTTCCTGAACTTCGACATGTTGTCAGCCGTGTAACCGGGAAGCTCCATGATCGTCTTCAACTCCTTCGACATGCGCTTCTCATAATCCTTCGGCACCGGTTTGAAGTTCTGCGTCGTGTTGATGCCATACAGCTTCGCAGAGTTCAGACCGAGAATCTTTCGCCTGGCGTCCGGAGTCATTTCCGGGTATCCATACTTCTTCCGCAGATCCTCGGGAATCTGGAACCGCCACATCGCATCGATCTGCCACTGAGGCGAGCCATACCAGACAGCGTCCGAACCAAAAACGATCCGATCCGGCCCCATGAATTTCATGAGCTGTCCCATGATGTGCGCCGCAACAGTGGGGAATGTCACGATCGACGAGGCCCACGTGGTCCCGATCTCGGCATAGGTGTTCTTGTGCGGCGCCACGAGCGTAGCATATTCCGTTGTCCAGCTGATGTCCGGCACGCCTTGACGCATTTTGCCGGACTTGACCTCCTGCAGCGCGTCGTACATGTAGAACGCCGGCTGAATACATGCGTGATATGTGATGAAGTTCAGATTCGGCCAATCCTTTGCGGCTTTGGGCAGGTCGCGCGGATGACCTCTTTCCGGATCCGGCGGTCCCGGCGCCAGGCCTTTGTGAACGCAGATGTTGTTGAAACCCGGTTTCGCGGCTTTCAGTTTTTGATAATTCTTCTCGATCAGCTCGAACGTGGGATAAGCAACCGCTTCGTCGTCGTGGCGCCACTGGCGCATCAAGCTGTTGGGATCGTTATCGACCTTCGCAGCGTTGGAGATGTTATAGCCCTTCCACGAGTCGGGTTTGTTTTGCTCGATTTGTTCCTGGATGTAAGCAAGATTGCCTTTGCCGACATACAGAAGACCGTGAGCCAGCATCCGTGTGGAACCGGAAATCTCGTTCACAAAATTTCGCGCGGCCGCGGTTTGCGCTGCCGTGAGAAGTTCTCCGGTCATTGCTTCCTTGTAATTTCGAGGTGGCCGGTTCTGGCCGGCGCCCAGGTTTACGACGGATGCTGTGACGTTGCTCAAGAGGCCGATGGTGATCTGACTGTCGAGGTACACATCCTTTATGAACTGAACGATCTGGGCATTCGCGGCGACATTGGGCAGACCGACGAGTGCTGGATTCCAAACTCCCCACACGTCGCCACGCTCATCGCGAAGACCTCGCGGATTCATGGGATTCGTTGCGGCTCCGGATGTTGAGCCCTGCGCCACCGCACGCAACATACCGCCGGGATTCGGCGCGCTGCCTCGAACCATGTGAAGCTGATCGTCGAAAACGAAAAGATCACGCGGCGCGCCGGACTGCGCGTAAGCCTCGGGCTCGAACATCTCAATGGGACTGACGCTGAAAAAGCGCCCGAAGACTTCGTTCATCGCGAGGAATGTCGCAGCTATGCCTCCCGTGCCCGCAAGAAATCGCCGCCGATCGATTCCGAGTTTTTTACTGGCGGTTTCGGAGAGGTCCTGAATGCGGGCTTCCACCTTCTTTTGATTTTCGGTCTGAGGAGCCGGCATATACTCCCCGTTCGAGACCATTCGAGTCGGAACGGGCGACCGGAACGATTCGCCCTGGTCCGCGCGTGCGCACCTGGCGACCTGATCGTCATCCAGCAGTCCATGGTCTTCCAACCACACTTGTCCCTCTTCGTTCCAGTTGTTAGTCGACATAGGCGGCCCCCTTAATTCAGCACGATACTCCAACCGGGCGCTCCGTTTTCACAACTTTTCGGAGACAAAACTTTGTGGTGTGGTGGAAACTATCGGTGGCGAAAAGACCACATTTGGATATTCATTGTCCGGAGGACCATATGAACGAAGAATTGCTCATTGCGATGGCCACATCAATAATTCTCGCGTCCGTCAAGAACCCCGAGAAGAAAACAAAGCTGACAAAGTCGATGGCGAAAATCTACAAAACGATCGGTACGGCCTATCTGGGCGATCCCGAATTTCAGGCGTTGACTGGCGGCGCGGTTGCGGGCGCAACCGGCGACTAACTGATTCCCCTCCTCAAAGAGGAGGGGTGGCTGCGCCACAAAGAAGAAGAATCCGTTCCGAAATGGCGCAGACGGGGTGGTCAGGGCCGATGAATGTTCAGGAAAGCTTTCTTAAGGATTGGCGCGAACTTGACCACCCCGTCCGCGCCATCAGCGGTTGCTGCGCAGCATTTTATTAATGCGCGTCCACCCCTCCTTTTTAAGGAGGGGAATCAGTAGTCGCGATATTGCCACTAGTTCTTCTTACTGCCGGGCAACGGTTGAATCGTTGTCCGGGTTAAGACGCTGCCCGTAAACTCCGTCTGTTCGCCCGCGCGCTTGCCCGGCGCCGGGAGCAGACGGGCGGCCAGCGGCTTATTCCATCGGTAAGCGAGCCAGGCCACATCACCCAGGATCCGTGCGATCTGATCTTCGGTCACATCGCCGGGCAATGGAACGGTGTCCACTCCCCCTGCACAAACTGCGGAGTACGCCAGGATCGAATCCAGTGTGAACGTGCCCTCCGCCCAGCGTTTGGCCAGTACGTTGTCCTCCATCACGGGGATCATCAGACCCGAATAACCCGTACGCTTCACCGGCGTCGCCTGCACAGCGCGCGTAATGATGCCCGATGCGGTTTCCGTTCCCGGCGATCCGAAGGGTGCACCAATAAATGACTCAATCGCGGTCGCGATCGAGCGGTCCCCGATGGGCGCTGGTGTGGCGTCGATCCCTTCGTAGGTCCAGCCCGTCGTTCTGGCCAGTTGCATTGCGACCAGCTCAACCTGCTTCGTATAGCTGGTCAGCGTTTCGGATAAATGCTTCTCCGCTTCGACGGGGTCCTGATGCTGCCGAAACACCTCACCGACAACCTCCGCCCCCTCCATCGCGATGGCAAAAGCACGGCCTTTTCCAAGATGATACGAACCGGGGTAGTAGGGGCCGTAAGGCTTCATCATTGCGATGGCGCCGAAGTTGAAGTTGGCGTCGCCGTGCGGGCTGCGCTCAGAGAGTTGCTTGATGACCTTCGCGGCCTGTCGAATGGCTTTCCAGTGAATACCCTGCTCGTCCGCCGTAATCAGATTGGCATTGACGCTGACCTTCGACAGGATTTCGACCAGCAGTGAAACCGGCGCGGTGTCATCGTTGTCGTGGACCATGGCGGCGCCGATATTGAGACCGCTCGGTCCCTTCGAAGCCGCTTCGCGGAGCTTACCCACAAAGGCAACGGCGTCCTCGGCTTTCATGCCTTTGGTGTACTGCGGGAAAGGCTGTGTGGTGATGCGGCCGCCGGCTCCTTCAAAACCCGCCTTGTTCAGGGCATCCTTTGCGGATGCCAGGAACTTTTGCGCTTCCTCAATTCGGGATGCGTAGTTGTTCTGGTCGATTTCGATGAAGGCCGTGACGGCGCGAATCCGGGGCCGCACTTCCGCGGCGCCCGCAGGACGAACACTGCCGGCAGCACACGCGAGGGCGGCGAAAGACAAAGTCAGAAGTGCTTTTCGCATGTTTTGTGATCAGCGGCCCGAACCAGGCGTCCAGCCGTTGCCGAGCCCATAAGGTAGAGTGACGAACGGAAACACTTCGACTTCGTGAATCAACCCGCCGCGGATTCCGAAGGTTTCCATCGTGACCAGGTTTTGCAGCATGCCCGCAGGCGTCTCTGCAGGAGCGCCGCGCCGGGTGCCGTCATGGATGAACAGCGGGAAGGTGCCCACCAGTCCCTTCTGCTCGTCGACAATCAGCGCGCGGCGCGGCCGGATATGTTTCATATAGGCGAAAGTTTTGCTGTCGATCTGTTGCGTGCAAGTCATCATGCTGAAGGCGAGCTGGGACCGTCCCTGCTCGGTGTTCGGATTTGGAAGAGCGGGGCCGGGCATCATCCGCCCTCCAGGCGGCGGATTGTTGACGGTCTGATAGCCGTTTTCATGGCGCACGCAATCGGGAGCGAAGGCGGCGATCTTGCCGTTATCGCCTTCCAGTGCGTCGAAATAGGAGTTCGCAGCGCGGATCATGACAGTGCGGGACGTACGCTGGCTCGGCGGGACATCGTTGACCAGTGCCGGCCTTGGCGTCGTGAGAAGCGGAATAGCTGCTTCATTGATATTGCGATCGTATAGCTGCTCGATTTCGAGGATCTTTCCACGATCGATTTTCAAGCGGACAACCACCAGCGCATCCCGGCCCTGAATCTTGAGGCGGGTCTGAATGGCCACCTGACCTTCGACCGGGTCGGCGACGTAAATCTTGAAGCTGGTAGGTTCCACC
>QHXD01000242.1:0-7496 GCA_003223895.1 Acidobacteriota bacterium | reverse complement strand
ACATCTTTTGCCAGCGCCGGCACCGATTTGGGATCGTGCTTGAAGATGGCATCCATGTAGCCGTCCATGAGGCCGACCAGGCAGGCTCGATCGCATTCTTTGACGTTGGCTGCGTTCCACTCCGGTTCCTGCGCCATCATCGTCGTCGCGATGCCGCAAAGAAGCATGCAACCAATCCCCATGAACCTTTCCATGAAAACTATCCTCCTCCTGCCGCTCTTTTAACAGCGACACTCCGGTCATTATAATGAGCGAGCAGATCGGAGAGTTTATGAAATCGAAAGCAGTGTTCGTGGCTTTATCGTGTCTCTGTGGATCAGCTCTCGTCCTGAGCCCGGTTGCCGCCGCACCGCAGCGCGGCGCTGAACAGCAGCAGGGGGTCAGGGAAGTGACCGTTACCGAAATCCCAGGGGTCATTGCGGCGGGAGCGAAATGGAAACTCGTCTGGCAGGGAACAGACAACGCAGACGGTATTGTCGGCCTGGCCGATGGCGGAACAGCCCAACCAGGTCACCAAGCTCGACAAGAACGACAAGGCTTCGGTCGTCCTGAAGGACACGCATGGAGCAGGTTCTTTAGCGATAGACGCCATGGGCCGCGTCATCGCGGCGGAGAGGACCTGCACGGATCCGGGTCGACAAGCCGGCGCAGCACCATGTACTGAGCCGACCGCGGTGGGCGTCCTCTCTCCGGAGCGCAGGATCCTGGCGGACAAATTCGAAGGCAAGCCCCTTGGGCGTCTCAACGACCTCGTTGCGGACAGGGACGGCAATGTATATTTCACCGTGGGCGGGGCCTACTACGTCAATCCCGCCGGCAAGGTGACGAGCCTCGGTGAAAATCTCCGCACCAACGGAATCATGCTGAGTCCGGATGAGAGGACTCTCTATGTGACCAACGGCGCAGTTATCGTCGCATTCGACAGGCTGCCGGACGGCACGCTCAAAAACCGGCGAGATTTCGCAAAGCTCGTGGCCGGCGGCAACGGTGACGGTATGGCAATCGACGCGGCCGGGCGTCTTTACGTCACGTCGGCTCCTGGCGTTCAGGTGTTCAGCCCGGACGGAAAATACCTCGGCGTGATTCCAGCGCCTCGGAACGTCATCAGCGTCGCTTTTTCGGGACCCGACAAGAAAACGCTCTACGTGGTCGGCAGCGGAGCCGTTGGCCCGGATGGCAAGGAATTCACAACGCCCGACGGAGTCAGAAACAACGCCAAGACGATATTCAAGGTTCCCATGCTCGCCCAGGGTTTCAAGGGGCGCGCGAAGTAGCGGAGTTGTTGTCCTGGTTCCCGGCGTAAAGGCAGAAGTCTCGAAGATGCGCCGCGATGGCTAGCCGCGGAGCGGCGACAGAGCGTAGCCCCGGGCGTGAGAAGGTGTGAACCAATTGACAGTTGCGCGTTTGAAACTCCCCTCCTGAGTTAGGAGGGGTGCCTGCGAGGCCATCAAATTCCAGAAAAGGCCGAGCAGGCGGGGTGGTTCCAAAGCTATTACTTGCTGGACGTTCCAGGGGAACCACCCCGTCTGCGCCGAGTTCGGTGGCTTCGCGCCATTTTATTGATGGCGCAGCCACCCCTCCTAACTCAGGAGGGGAATCGGCGCGCCCTTCAATTTATTCACAGCTTCTGAGCCCGGGGTTTTCTTTCGGCACGATCTCAACCCCGGAGGGGCGAAAGAGTCTTTCGGAATCTTTCGCCCCTCCGGGGCTCCGTGCCAAAAAACGACATCTACCCCGGGCTCGCGCCCGGGGCCACACTCTGTCGCCGCTCCGCGGCTGAATCCGTCTTTGAGGAGGGAATCAGTATTTCAGTTGTTGTTACTGGTGGTACGCGCCGGCGCTATCAATTCCGCCTTGATCCTCTGTGCGTCCGACTCGGTAATCCAGCGTTCCTTGAGCACCCGGTCAACGCTCTGCCGGACTTTTGAGGCGTAGTTCCTGGACGATCCATACATCTTTTCCAGCCGTACCCAGTCAAACGGGACCTTGTATCCGAGGTTGCGGCAAATGGCCTGACCTGGAGTATGGGGGACGTAAGTTGCCGTCGGAACGTCCACGTATGGACTGCGGACTCCGCCCATCCCGTTGCCGTACTGGTCCGTGGTGATTGTTGCCTGTGGCGTGCCTCCATCCTTGACCGTCATGCGTTCGGCGCGCGGCGGTGCCGTTCCCTTGCGGACCCACTGATCGAGGTTCGCGAATGCGTTGTTCAATGTGTATTGGAAAACCGGCAACTCCAGGAGGCCGCCGATCGGCCGATCACATTGATATGCGAACGGCCAGATGCCCGGAAACGCAGGCTGGCCGGCCTTCGCCTGGTCCTCTGTGGATGGCATATGGCGATAGTACTGAACGTCCATATGGGGAGCGGCCGCGACTTCGTACAGACGATAGCGGTCGTTCGATTGGTCGCTATCCTCGCGTCGCAGGGGAAATGCTGACAATACGTCGCCTTCTGCGACCGCACGGATCACGGGCACACTCACATTCCTTGTGATGCGGCGCGGGTCGTTTGGAGGTAGTGCGGGAGCGCATCGGCTGACGGGAATCGGTGATGAATCGCCCTTGATCAGATACCCATCGAAAGCCGGCTTCCCATTTGCCAGTTGAGCGTGCGAGTGAATGGCGTGGATATACGTCACAATTTCGCCCGTGTGTGATGTCCCGTACACGTTTTGCACATTGAAACCGGGCATTGGGCCTGAAGAAGAGTTGCTTTTGAAGAGCGCAGCGACCTGGCTCAGGATGTCGAACTTCAACCCCGGCTCGGAATCCGACCTGGCATTTTGCGGCCCGCAGGTTTCGCTGGGATTCGGGTTGGCTAGCGACAGCGAAGCGTATCGCCTGGCATTAAATGTTTTCAACGCCTCGATTGCTTGCGGGTTGTGCGTCACGCCGACCCAGGCATCGCCATGTTCGGTAAAGTAATCATGCGAAATGGCCCAAAGGAATGCCCAATCGAACCTGCGTGTATTTTCCAGAGGCTCGACGATCACGTTGCCGCTGAACTTCGCGGCGTTCGCGGGCCGGCGCACCAGAATTCGCGTCGTGTAAGGAGCGTTCGCGGTCTTGACGGTGAGGTTGCCGTCGGTACCCCAGTTGTAGACGTTCGCGGTGCCGCTGATAACGAATTCCTCTTCGACATAACCCAGTTTCGCAAGATCGACCACTTCCTGAACCCTGTTTGCTGCCAGGAAAGGGAACGAATCCGCAGTCGCGGGAACCAATGTCGCCCTGGGAACCGGGACGACGTTCGCAGTTTGTGCAACGGCAACCATCGTCCTGCTGCAGAACCACACGAACAGCGCAAGTAAAACGATCCAATTTCTTCTCGAAAGACCATTCATTTTTTTTCCTCTCGATCACAGGCGGAGATCCGGAAGTATAGCGTTACAATAGGCAATTCCTGAAACAGACGCATAGAGGAGGAAGCCATGAAGCTAGAGAATATTCGACGTGTCCTTCTGATTGCATCAGTCGTCGCCCTGGGCCTGGCGGGAAAGTGGTTTTCCAGCGCTCAGGCGCAGAGTCGCGCCCTGCCAACCTTCGAGGTGGATCGCGGATGGCCGAAGGTACCGCCGCAATGGAAGCTCGGAGATCCCTCGAGCATCGCGATCGATGCGCAGGACAACGTTTGGGTCCTGCACCGTCCGCGTACGCTCAAGCCGGCAGACGCAGCGAAGGCTGCGCCTCCGGTCATTGTGTTCAATACGGCCGGCAATTTCATCAAGGCATGGGGCGGGACCGGCAATGGTTATGAATGGCCGGAGCGCGAGCACGGCATCCACATTGACTACAAGGGTTTCGTGTGGCTCGGAGGAAATTCGTGTCCCACGAATGGTCTCCCCGGCCTCAAGCCCGTTGCGGACGACCAGCTCCTGAAGTTCACGCAGGAGGGCAAGTTCGTGATGCAGATCGGCAAAAGCAATCAAAGCAAGGGCAATGCCGACACCAAGAATTTGCACCGGCCGGCGGATGTGTGGGTCTATCAGCCGACCAACGAATTGTTCGTGGCCGACGGTTACGGCAATCATCGCGTCGCCGTCTTCGATGCCGACAGCGGCGCCTTCAAGCGGATGTGGGGCGCATTCGGCAACAAGCCCGCCGACGATGACCATTGCCAGATCGTTGCTCCGACCAGCTTCTCAGATCCCGGCCCTCAGCAATTGAGCATCGTGCACGCCATCCGCGTGGCAAAGGATGGAACTGTGTATGTGGCCGACCGGGAATACCGGCGCGTTCAAATGTTCACAAAGGACGGCAAATTCGTGAAGCAGCTGGTCCGAAAAGATATCCCCTTTGCGCGCGACCTGGCATTGTCCCCGGACGCGAACCAGCAGTTCCTTTATGTTGGCGGCGAGAAGGGAATTTTCATTGTCGATCGCAAGACGCTCGAGATTGTGGGCAACATTGAGCCGCCGGGCATAATTGGAGCGGGCCACCAGATCGCGACCGATTCCAAAGGCAATCTCTATATCGCGCAGACCACGGCCGGAATGCAGAAGCTGACGTTCAAAGGGATGTCCACGGCAAGCCGGTAAGAACCAAAGATTTTTAGCCGCGGATTACGCGAATTACGCGGATGGGCGCGCCACATACTGTATCCCGGCGGGTATGAAGATGTGGCGCGCCCATCCGCGTAATTCGCGTAATCCGCGGCTAAAAATCTTTGGGTTATCAAAACGCGCCAACGCTCAGGCCTGCGGTGAAACTGCGTCCGCGCGAGGGCGCGAACTGGAACTGCTCGCGGTAATACTTGTTCGTCAGATTTTCGATGGCGAAAGTGAGCCCCAGCCGATTGCGGTCGCGTTGGATGTTCGCGCCCCAGCCCAGTCTGTGTAAGGCGAAGCCGTCCAGTGAGAGTAAATCCTGTGCAACGCGGAACGGCGACGTCAGCAATGTGGGTGTAACGCGGTTCACTTTAGTTTGCGCGCGCAGGCCGTACTCGACCCACCACCGGGCTCGTGGCTCCGTGAAGCGTGCTGTGGCGAGCACCTTGACGGGCGTGATGTTGTCCGCAGGTTTTCCGTCCAGGGCGCTGCCATCCAGAGGATTGATGCCCCGCGTGATCGTGCCGCGAGTGAATGCGCTGGAAGCGCTCAATGTCAGGACGCCACGGTCAAAGACAACCGGCGCGTCGCCCGAAAGTTCCAGGCCATGGATGCGGACGTCGGCGAAGTTCGTCGCCTGCACGAGGGGGCCCGCAGGCGTGGTCGCGGTAGTGAGGTCCTGTACCACGAAATCCTTGTACTGATTGACGAAGACAAAAGCCCCGGCCGACAGTCGCCGGACATTGAACTTGGCGCCGGCGTCGAAATTATTCCCCTGCTCCGGCTTCACCTTCACATTCGGCGCGATGCTGCCCGCCGTTGCCGGTCCTGCAAAGAACATTTCTTCGAGATTCGGGTGGCGATAGCTGCGCCCGTAGCGCACGAACGGGCTGACGCGGCCTCCGGCATTGGCAACGAGTCCGATATCGCCGGTGAGGGCGTTCCGGGTATAACTTGCCCCGTTCGGATCCGGGAGCGTGGATGGATCGACGGCCGGCCGCGCTCCGGCTACAACAGAAGCCACGTCGTAGCCCGTCGTTTTCTTGCTCGTGACGTTGTAGAAATCCCCGCGCAGTCCGGCGACAACCGAAAGCTTCGACCGGAGCCGCCACTCGTCCTGAGCGAACACGGCGATATCCCGGAGGCTCGCATCAGGCACGCGGACGGGATGAGCCACCGAAGGCGGTCCGAGCTGCACCGGCGTTGAGAACACGACGGGAGCGGGGCCGCGCTGGCCGAGGACCACCTGGCCGACCATCGACGTTGTGGTCGTAGTGGTGCGCTGGTCGCCGCTGCGGTCGCGATAGAACGTCAAACCCGTGGTGAGCACGTGGTTCGACACCGGAGCGAGCACGGCCTGAAAGTCGATACCCGGGGTCCAGACGCGCTGCTCCGTCTCCGACAGTATGTCGAGGCGGAACACGCTGATTGGGAAAAACGCGGTGGGTGTCGGCGCAGGAAACTGGACCGGAAGCAGATTTTGCAACAGACGTTCGGTCCGCTGGTAATGCGCCGTCAGCGAGAGGTTCGCGAGCCAACGCGTGACCGCCTGCGCCTCGTACCGCACGGACGCACGATCGAGATTGCTGTGTGGCAGCGAGGTGGCGTTAAAGAAGTAAGGCTGCGCGAAATCGGGAAATCCGACGGCGTCCATCCGCCGGCGCTGATAACGGAGGCGCAGTGTGCGTCTATCGGCGAGCTTCACGAGGCCCGACAGGTTCAGGAACCGGCCTCTGGCCCCGGAGTTCGGAATCTCCTTACTGGTGCGAACGTAGGGCGCATTGAACGGATCCGGAAACGCGCGGAAGGTAAAGCCGAAGTTGTCGTCGATCGTGTCGGCCCGGCGGAGGGCACCGGACGCGAACAAAGGCCGCGTATCCTCGACGTCAAAATCGCCGGCTTTGTAGTTGTTGAAAGACTCCATGCCGGTCTGCAGGCGGATGGAATAGCGGGGAGCCGTCACGCCGACCGTCGCCGTGCCGCGCGCGCCATTTTCGTTGGAGCTGAGGAAACCATTGAACCCATAAATCCACCGTGTGCGATCGGAGAACGCCGGCTCGTTGGTGATGATATTGATCGTACCCGCGAGCGCGTCTGAGCCATAAAGGGTCGTGCCCGCGCCGTTCACGATCTCGATTCGGCTGATTGCATCGGTTGAGATGAGTCCAACTTCCGCTCCAGTGCGGTCCGTCGCCTGACGCGCGGTATTGAGCCGCTCCCCATCCACGAGCACCAGAAGCCGCGTCGAGTCGAGCCCGCGCAGCCGAGGACGCACACCGAAAGGACCATTGCCTACTGGTGTAATGTTGGCCGTGCCGGAGAGGGCATCTCCAGTATCAAACGGTTTTCGCGCTCGGCGCGAGCCGCGGTGACGCTCACTTCGACATTGGTCTTTCCGATGTCCAACTGCGTCGACAAATCGAGCGTCGTGTCCGCTTCGCTGATTATTATCGTCCGCGCCGCCTCCGAGAAACCGTAGCGCGTGAAGGTCACCAGATATGTGCCCGATGTGGGGACGTTGAGTTGGAACCGCCCGTCCGCGCCGGTTTCGACGACGGCCTCTTGGCCGGTCGCCACACCCCGGACCACAACTCGCGTGCCGGGCAGCGCCCCACCGGTCGCGTCAGACACCAGGCCGCTGATCGTTGCGGCGCCGGCGGGCAGCGCTGCAAGGAAAGCGGTCAAGAATGCAAGAGCCACACGAGTATTCATGGGAGACGAGAATAGGGGAAACATCGCCGCCTGACAAGCGTGGCGAACTGTAGCGGCGGTCATAGAAGACTGGCATGAGCCGCGGCTCAAAGTGAAAGATGAAAGTAACCGCCGACCGGATCTAAAAGACTTACGGCGTCACTTTCGTTACCGGTGTGAATGAATTGCCAGGACAGAGTGTTCCCCTCCTCTCCGAGGAGGGGAACACTCTGTCCTGGCAATTCATTCACACCG
>QHXD01000898.1:3048-3471 GCA_003223895.1 Acidobacteriota bacterium | reverse complement strand
GATCGAACAACTCGACCTGCACGTCCCCGATACTGCGCCACACGGCGGCCTCGTAGCTTCCGGCGCCGAATTCAAGCGCCTGTTTGAAAAATTGCAATGCCGGACGCCATTGCTGTTGGCGGTAGCGGATCAAACCGAGTTGATGGTAATAGACTCCCCGCTTTGGACTCACGTCCATGGCCCGCTGGAGATAGCGCTCGGCCACGTCGTATTGCCTCAACTCTGTGTACAGCGTCGACAGGTAGAAGTATGCGGGACCGTTCGCAGGGTCGGACTGAAGGACCTGCCTGAGCCGCTCGATACCTTCGAGGACACGACCGTTGTTCAACTCGGCCAGAGCTGACGATAGTGACGCATCGCCCGAAGGCATTTGGACCACGAGCAATGCGATTAGCGGGAAACAGCGCAAATCAATTTCCCTCC
>QHXD01000898.1:0-2975 GCA_003223895.1 Acidobacteriota bacterium | reverse complement strand
CGTCTTGCAGCACATCGACGGCGCCGCTGGGCCATCGAATTTCGAGCCGCTGTGCGCGCGCGGCCCGCCCCATCCCGAAATGAAGGCGCAGATCGCTTTGCGACAGATAGCTGGAGCCGGCTTTTACTTCTCGAATAAGAACCTTGCCGTCGACCATCAGCTTCAGGCGCGCGCCGATACCGTCGCGGTTGCTTTTGGAACCCACGGTTCGAATCAGGAGCGAATTGTTGTGGTTTCCGCCGTCATTGCGAAGAAGGTCCGGCGCCTGGCCGACGTTCCCAATGAGGAGATCGAGATCGCCGTCGTTGTCGATATCGCCGGCCGAGAGCGAGCGGCTTGGCTTTTTCAGCGCGAAACCCGGGCCTGATGCTGGTCCGACGTCCCTGAACTTGCCTGTCCCATCATTCTGGAGCAGCAGGTTGCGCTGCTCGTAACTCGTGCTGTCTCGAAAAAGACTCACGTTGTCGATCACGTCGCCATTCGCGATTGCCAGATCGAGGTCCGTGTCGTTGTCGAAATCGAAAAACACTGAGCCAAAACCGACGAAGGGCAGCGTCGCTTCTCCGACGCCGCTTTCGAAGGTGACATTGGCGAACAGCCCTTTTCCCAGATTGCGGTAGAGACTGTGAGTCTGACGGTCGAGATTCGTAACGAAGATGTCGAGCAATCCGTCGGCGTCGATATCGCCCATGTCGGTGCCCATGCCAGCGAGGGCCTGTCCATCGCTGCCGACAGCGACTCCGGCCACCAGCGCCACCTCTTCGAAGACGCCCTTCCCCTTATTGTGAAAAAGAAAATTCGGCGTCGAGTCGTTGGCTACGAAGATGTCGGCCCAGCCGTCGTTGTCGTAATCTCCGAAGACCACGCCCAGCCCTTTGCCATCGGTGCGGTAGATCCCCGCTTGCCGGCTGACATCGGTGAACGTGCCGTCGCCGTTGTTGCGATAGAGAACGTCGGGCTGACCGTTGTAAACATTGGGATGGCAGTAGACGCGCGTGTCTCCGGAATAGACGCAGTATTTGTTGTTGCTGACGCTGAAATCCACGTAGTTCGTCACGAACAGGTCCACGTACCCGTCGTTATCGATGTCGCCGAAGGCGCAACTGGAGCTCCAGAGCTGCGAGCCAACCCCAGATTTCTCGGTGACATCAGTAAATGTGCCGTTTCCATTGTTGTGATACAGCTTGTTGGTTCCAACACTGGTGATGTAAAGGTCGGGCCAGCCGTCGTTGTCGTAATCAGCGGAACAGGCACCCATTCCAAAACCCGACACTCCGATACCCGCGCTCGAGGTCACATCCGTAAAGGCGCCGTCTTTGTTGTTGCGGTAAAGGCGGTGCCGCGCACCAGCCGCTTTTTGCCTGTCCACGAATGAGCCGCCGTTCACGAAGAAGATGTCGGGCCAGCCGTCGTTGTTGTAATCAAATATGATGCTGCCGCCGCCCATGGTCTCCGGCATGTACTTTTGAGGAGTGGCGCCATTCTCATGTTTGAAAGCGATCTTCGCTTCAGTCGCGATGTTGACGAACCGGACTGGCATTTCCCGTTGCACGGCGCCAACAAGCCTAAATCCGAGCAACGCGGCGATGAGGAGGCCCAGCGCCGCTTTGATCGAACCGCTCACTGTAATTCCTCTTCCAGCGCCGCATCGATCTTCCGAATGTAGAGAGCTCCGTACTTCTGGCTGGCCTTTTCGTCCTTGAGGCTTTCGTAATCACGGGCAAGGGATTTGTAAACGAGAAAACTGTCACTGATCGCGGTGTCGAGCAAACTCTGCAGCGTCGCAGCAGCCTCACGGTGCCGGCCCAGCATGCCCAGGGCAAGGCCGAGGTTGAGGCGGAGTGCTGCCGCGCCAGGATGGGCTTCGATGCTCTTGCGAAACAGTGCGAGCGCCGCCTCGGCCTGTCCGTTGAGCACGAGCGCTGACGCGCCTCTGTTCGAAACAAGGACATCCCGCTGATCGTTTATTTCGGCCTGAGCGTCGCTTTCCTGTTTCCGGTACTCCTGAAGTTCCTTTTGTCCTTCTTCGGTGCGTCCCATGCGAACGAGCGCCATGCCGCTCACATAGCGGGCTTTTCGCTGCTGCGGGTCGATCTTCAAAGCCCTGGCGGCGGATGTGGCGGCTTCTGGGAAATTGCCCATCTGCAGGTTTGCATCTGCAAAGCGGTAATGCGGCAAAGCCCTGTCCGGGTGCGTCGTTAGCACACGCGCGTATTCTCCAAGCGCTTCTGCCTGTTGGCCGCGACGAAGATACAGGTCGCCCAGCGCAATGCGCGCATCCGCGTTTTCGGGAGAGAGGTCCAGCGCCTTTTTGTAGGCTGCAATCGCGGCGTCGAACTGCACGAGGTCGGTGTTGATCCCTCCCATCCTTTGATAGATAAAGCTGAGCTGTAGCACGTCGAGTTCTGGCGTCATCGAGGCGGACGCTTTCATCTGACTGGCTTCCTGGAAAGTCTCGAGAGCTTTCCGCATTCTTCCGGAATCGCGATACATTTCGGCTTCTTTGTATCGCGCGCGCCGCGAGGCTGGAAATGCCCGGACAGCCCGTTGCATGACGTCTTCCGCTTCCGCCGTCAGTTCGGCTTTGATCAGAATGCCGCTCATCGCCAGGTAAAGGGCTTCAGCGTCCTGCGTCCGGTTCAACGCCTCCAGATACTTCCGCAGCGCCTCTCCAAACTGCCGCCCCCTGAAGTACGCCAGGCTCAGGACATCCACAAACCGGTCCACAAGATCGGCGACCGCCGGATCTCCCTTGTTTGAAGGCCCGCTCCAGCGAATGGAAAGAATTCGCCTATAGACGGCGCCAGCGCCGGCGAAGTTTTCCTGCAGACGGTAAGTTTCAGCCAGGCCGTTGAGACTCTGGCCGAGACGGTCGTCATCGGCGCCAAACCTTTCCGCAAGCTGAACGGCTCTAGAAAAGGATCTGACAGCCTCTGCGTAGTGGCCCTTCTGGAGCCAATCGAACGCTGCGGCGT
>QHXD01000241.1:702-9070 GCA_003223895.1 Acidobacteriota bacterium | reverse complement strand
TTCGACGAGTGGGTTTTCGGTACGGGCATTCCGACATACACGCTCGATTACCAGGTGATGCCAGCGCAAAGCGGATTTGTCGTCCAGGGAACGATCAAGCAATCCGAAGTGGCTAACCACTTCATCATGTCGGTGCCGGTCTATGCCGACGACGATTTTCTCGGCCGCGTGGTGATAGGCGATGAGGATGGAACCTTCCGGTTCAATCTGAAGACCAGGCCGGCCCGGGTGGTCCTCGATCCGAAGGGAACGGTGCTGATGAAAACGAACGCGGGCTGAAGCCCGCGACTACATTGCAGACGGACGTGGTTCCCAAAATGTAGTCGCGGGCTTCAGCCCGCGTTCGCTTTTCTTCCGATGACTGTGCGCGGAATGCCCTGAAGATCGGTCTTCGTTGGGAGCTTCTGCCAGCCCGTTTCGAACAGGCTCAATACCTTCTCCTCCATCCCGAACCCGATTTCCATAATGAGATAGCCACCCGGCAACAACATCTCCTCCGCACCCTCAACAAGCCGACGATAAATTCCCAATTCATCTTCCGGTGAGAACAATGCTACTGGCGGTTCGTGTTCCCGCACCTCCCGCTGGAGGCGGCTGATGTCGCCGGGCCGGACATACGGCGGATTGCTGACAATGAAATCAAACCGTCCCGAAACGCCATCCATCACATCCATGCATACGAAGCCGACATTCGCTCCAAGAGCCAGAGCATTCTCCTGAGCCATGCGGACAGCCTGTTCCGAAACATCGCCGGCAAAGACCTCAGAGCCTGCGATCTCCAGTCCCAAAGTCACGGCAATGCAGCCGGAGCCGGTTCCCACGTCCAGGATCCGGCATCGGGAGGGGCGGATCTCCAGAACGGAATCTATGATGTATTCGGTCTCCGGGCGGGGAATCAGGACCGCGGGGCCGACACGGAAGTAGCGGCCATAGAACTCCTGGCGGCCGACGATATATTGAAGGGGAACGCCGGACATGCGTTCGTAAATCGCGTTTTCGAGGCACTGGGATTCTTCCTCGCGAAGGACGCGATCGTCATGGGAATAGAGATATTCGCGTTCGACCGAAAGGCAGTGTGCCAGCAGAACCTCGGCCGTCAGTCTCGCGTTCGAAATTCGATGAAGCTCGAGACGCTCGGCCGCGTTTCGAAGCGCTTCGCGAATGGTCACGCCACGAGTTCTTTTTTTAGTCGTTCGGCCTGGAAGTGTGAAGTCAGTGCGTCGATGATTTCGGCAAGATCCCCGTTCATGATGGCATCGAGCCGGTGGAGAGTCAGGCCGATTCGATGATCACTGACGCGATTCTGAGGAACATTGTAGGTGCGGATTTTCTCGCTGCGATCGCCGGTTCCCACCATCGACCGCCGCTCGTCTGCCAGGGCCTTGTGCTGTTTCTCCTGTTCGATTTCGTACAAACGCGACCGGAGAACTTTCAACGCCTTCGCTCGGTTCTTGATCTGCGATTTTTCATCCTGGCACGAGACGACCAGTCCCGTCGGAATGTGCGTAATGCGAACGGCGGAATATGTCGTGTTGACGGACTGCCCTCCCGGGCCCGACGAGCAGAATGTGTCGATCCGCAGGTCCTTCTCGTTGATATCGACTTCAACGTCCTCCACTTCAGGCAGGACCGCAACAGTGATGGTCGACGTGTGAATCCGCCCGCTGGCCTCGGTTGCCGGTACACGCTGCACGCGATGGACGCCGCTTTCGTATTTCAGCCGGCTGTAAACGCCCTTGCCTTCGATCATCGCGATGATTTCCTTGAACCCTCCGATGCCTGTGGGATTCGAAGAAAGTATTTCCACTTTCCAACGCTGGGATTCGGCGTATCGGGAGTACATGCGGAAGACATCGGACACGAATAAACCAGCTTCATCGCCACCGGCGCCCGCGCGGATTTCAAGGATGACGTTTCGCTCGTCGTTGGGATCCTTCGGGAGGAGCAGCAGCTTGAGGTCGTTTTCGCATTGGTCCAGCCGCTGCTGGAGGCTGGCGAGTTCCTCTTCCGCCATTTTCTTCAGGTCTGCATCGCTTTCTTCCCGGAGCATCGCCTGCGTTTCGCCGATCCCGCGCTCGAGATCCTTGTACTGGCGGAATTTTGCGACGATCTCTCCGAGATCGGCGTGAGCCTTGGCGGTCTTCTGATATTTCTTGTTGTCCGAAACTGTTTCCGGACTGGCCAGCAACTCGTTCAGCTCCTCGTACCGGGCTTCGACGGTTCGAAGTTTGTCGAGAAGCAGATTGGCGGTGGCACTCATAACGTCAAGGCTTCGCGGAGCGCTACGATCGCGATGTCGAGTTGCGTATCGTCCGGTGGTTTCGTCGTGATCTTCTGGAGCAGCAATCCCGGGAAAGTAACAATCCGCAGCAGGCTGCGCGGATGCTTTGCGGAATAACGGATGATCTCATACGAGATTCCGGCGACCAGTGGAAGAAGAACGATGCGCGACAGAAGCTTTGCCGTGAAACCATCGAAGCGAACAACGGAAAAGACCAGAATGCTGACGACCATCACGACGAGCAGGAAGCTGGTTCCGCAGCGCGGGTGAAGCGTCGAGAATCTTCTGGCGTTGTCGACATTCAGTTCCTCGCGGGCTTCGAAGTTGTAAACCGTCTTGTGCTCCGCGCCGTGATACTGGAAGACACGATTCATATCTTTCATCCACGACACTGAGTAAAGGAACAAGACGAATACAGCGACACGGATCAGACCGTCGATACCGTTGAACAGGATCGAGCTTTGAAATCCGATCTCGTTTTGAAGCAGCCGCGTGAGGAACAGGGGGAGAGCAACGAAAAGAAGAATATTGATTCCGAGAGCCACAACGAGGTTTCCAGCAATCAGCCACGAGGAGACCGTCGATTCTTCTTTCTTGACTTCTTTGGCTTCCTTCTTGTGGGTTTCTTCGGCAAGCGCCTCTTCGGCCGAAAAACGAAGCGCGCGGATGCCCAGCACGAGGGCCTGGCCAAGCACTCCGACGCCGCGGAGAATGGGCAGCTTGAAGGCGTGCCATGTTTCGCCGACGGTTTTCAGAGCGTCTTTCATGATTCTGACGGTTCCGTCTTGCCGCCGGACGGCCACGGAATAGCCTTTGGGCGACCGCATCATGACGCCCTCGATGACGGCCTGGCCGCCGACCAGAATGTCGTCACTCGAGCTGAGCGCCCATGAGGTTGACGTAAGTGCGAGATGTTTGAGGTATTTGAAGCTCATTTTGTGATTTTCTTGTACTTTCTTTGGAATCTTTCGACGCGGCCGGCGGTATCGACCAGCTTCTGCTTACCCGTGAAAAAGGGATGACATTTCGAGCAAATCTCGAGATGGATCTCCGGTTTCGTCGAGCGGGTCTTGAAAGTCTCACCGCAGGCGCACTTGACAACCGCCTCAACGTAATTCGGATGTATGTTTGCCTTCATTAAGTTGCCTCCAGTAGCTCTCCAATTATAAGGGTAATACGTCATCTGACAAGCGGCCAGTGCAAGTTAGACCACCTGCGGGAGTTTCCGTTTGCTTTCAGGCCCCGCATTGTCTATAGTATTCACGTCAATAAGCCACTGTCTCGTAAGGACATCCCGTGCCTCATATCCCACCTGATATGCCTCGGTAGGTTGCTGCGAAGTCCAGTCCAGTGGTTGCATTGGTTCATGAAATTCGATACCGTACCAAGTTTGCAATTATCCCAGGAGGATCTAAACACAATGGTTAACGAACCCGGAAAACTGGCAGGGACGGGGCGCGCCAAGGAGAAGCCCACGACCAGCCAGTTTGCAATTCCACAAGGAGGAGAGGAGGAAGCAAACTACGAGCAACTTCTAGACCAGTATGGCGCCCGCAAGTTCGCCGAAGGCGAAGTCATGAAGGGCACGGTTCTGAAGATCACGGACACGGATGTCATTGTTGATATCGGCTACAAATCGGAAGGCGTCATCCCTGTGATGCAGTTCACGGAAGGTGACCATCTCACCGTCAAAGTCGGCGATGTAATCGATGTATTGCTCGAAGACACAGAAGACGGGGACGGGCACATCGTCCTCTCGAAAGAGAAGGCCGAAAAAGTAAAAGTTTGGGAAGAAGTGGAAAAGGCCTACAACGAAAACAGCATTATTCGTGGTCGCGTCATCGAGCGGATCAAAGGTGGTCTCTCGGTGGACATCGGTGTTCGCGCATTTCTCCCTGGCTCGCAAATTGATGTTCGTCCGGTCAAGAACCTCGATGCCCTCAAGGGCAAAGAGATCGAATGCCGCGTGATCAAGCTGAATCGCAAGCGCGGCAATATTGTTCTGTCCCGCAAGCTGGTGCTCGAGACCGAGCAGGCGCGGAAGAAAGCATTCACACTCGAGGTATTGAAGGAAGACGCCGAAGTTACGGGCACTGTGAAGAACATTACCGACTACGGTGTTTTTATCGATCTCGGTGGCATCGACGGATTGTTGCACGTTACGGATTTGTCCTGGGGCCGCGTCAACCATCCCTCCGAAATATTCAAAGTAGGTGAAGAAATCACGGTAAAGGTTCTCAAGTACGACCGTGAAAAAGAACGTGTGTCGCTTGGATTCAAGCAACTCTCGCCGGATCCCTGGACGCTGGTGCGCCAGGTTTATCCGGTCGGCGCCCGCGTGACCGGGCGAGTGGTCAATCTGACCGATTACGGGGCCTTCGTCGAACTCGAGCCCGGGGTCGAAGGACTCATTCATGTTTCCGAGATGTCGTGGAGCAAGCGCGTCAAGCATCCTTCGAAAATGCTTGTGCTTGGTCAGGACGTCGAAGCACTCGTTCTCGATGTCGACATGGACAATCGCCGCATATCGCTGGGCCTCAAACAGACGGAACCGGATCCGTGGACGACGCTGGCGGAACGCTATGCCATCGGCTCCGTGATCGCCGGCCGCGTTCGCAACCTCACGGACTTCGGCGCCTTTATCGAAGTCGAAGAGGGCATTGACGGGCTCGTGCACGTGTCCGACATCTCTCCGCGGAGGATCAAGCATCCTTCGGAAGTGCTGAAGAAGGGAGAGCGCGTCGAGGCGATGATCATGAATATCGACACCGACAATCATCGTCTGTCTCTGTCGATCAAGCACCTGCAGCCCGATGTCTGGGAACAGTTCTTCACGAATCACCATGTCGGCGATGTTGTCAAAGGCAGGATCGTTCGCCATGCGCCTTTCGGAGTATTTGTCGAACTGGATGAGGGCATCGAGGGTCTCTGCCACGTTTCCGAAGTCGAGGAAGCCGACAGGGCAAACGTCGAGAACCGGTTCCGTGTGGGAGACGAAGGCGAGTTCAAGATCATCAAGCTGAGCCCGGCAGACCGCAAGATCGGTTTGAGCCACAAGGCTCTTGCTGAGGATGCGGAGCGAAAGGAATACGATACCTACCGCGACAGCGCCGACGGCAGCGCGACGCTGGCGGACTTGTTCCACGCGAAAGATAACAATTAGTCGTTAATTCCGTAGACTTAACGAATGCGAAATCGCATGCTCATCTGGCTCCTCCTTGGTGGAGGAGCCTTTGTGCTTCTGGCCGTAACTCTGCTGGCCGTTGTCCTGACGTTTCGCAACGATGAGGGCGCGGACTTCGGGTTCTCTGATCGCTTGCAGGTCGTAGATATCGAAGGCGAACTCTTCCAGTCGCGGCCGATCCTCGAGCAGTTGAAGCGGTACGAGGATTCGAACTCCGTGAAAGCCATCCTGCTGAACATCGACTCGCCCGGGGGCGGTGTCGCCGTGTCGCAGGAGCTTTATGCGGAAATCCGGCGGCTGCGAGAAAAGAAGGATAAGACGGTCGTCGCGTACCTCTCCTCGACAGGAGCGTCCGGCGCGTATTACGTGGCCTGTGCTGCGGACAAGATCATTGCCAATCCCGGAACGATCGTCGGCAGCATCGGCGTGATCGCCGAGTGGGTCAACTACCAGGACCTGCTCCAGTGGGCAAAGGTCAAGGAAGTTGTCTTCAAAACCGGCGAGTTCAAGGACACCGGCTCGCCAACCCGGGAGCTCACGGATCGAGAGCGTACTTATTTTCAGAGTCTTATCGATGACATGTACGTACAATTTGTCGAGGCTGTAGCTTCCAGCCGCAAGCTCGAATTGCAGGAAGTGCGAATGATGGCCGATGGCCGTGTGTTTACAGGAAGGGATGCCAAAGAGCGGAAGTTGATCGATGAGATCGGCAACTTTCAGGATGCAGTGGACCTGACAGCTAAGCTGGCGGGCATTTCCGGAAAACCTCGCTTAATTCGGTTGACCCGGCAGCGGGTAACATTATTGGATGTGTTGACAACAGACCTGTCGCGATTCGTGCCTTTCAACGGGCAAACTTTGAAATCTCAAATTCGATTCCAATATGTGTGGAAGTAAAGAGAGGGAGTGAAAGATCATGACCAAGGCAGACCTGGTTGAGGAAGTGGCACGTGTTACGGAACTCACGCGGAAAGATTCAGAGGTCATCGTCGACACTTTATTTGAAAGCGTAATCAAAGCGCTGAAGACCGTCGGCAGTTTCCGGGTAAGACAACGCAACGCCCGCGTCGGACGCAATCCCAAAACGGGCGAAAAGGTCGAAGTGCCCGCCAAACGGGTCCCCTATTTCAAACCAAGCAAGGAACTGAAGGATCTGATCAACGACGGAGCAACCGCGACCGCTCCCGGGACAACGACGCCGCCAGCAGCGCCCACTCCGTCGTAGTATGGATTTCGTCTGGAGCCCGTGGCGCTACGACTACCTGGCGTCGGCGGGTAAGAAACCGTCTTCGTGCGTCTTTTGCCTGAGTGAAGACCGGAGCCTCGATCCGCAGCGTCTCGTCGTCCTGCGCGCGACGCACAATTTCATCATTCTGAACTTATTTCCGTCCACCTCCGGGCATCTCATGATCGCTCCTTACGAGCATCGCGACACTATTGCCGAAGCGAAGCCGGAGCAGTTGTCGGAAATGATGGCACTCTCCCAGCGCTCGATTGCCGCCCTGAAAACGCTCTATCGTCCCGAAGGCTTTAACATCGGCATGAACCTGATCGGCATGAACCTGGGAGCCGCTGCCGGCGCGGGGATTAGGGAACACTTCCATCTCCACGTCGTTCCGCGCTGGGTGGGCGATGCCAATTTCATGTCGATCACTGGTGAGACCCGGGTCCTGCCCGAGGAATTAGGCAGGACGTATGAACGCCTGAAGTCTGTCCTTACAATTCCTTGACCATCAGATAGGCATCGTTGCCGTTCGCATAATAATTGCGGAGGGTGCGGACCATCGTGAATCCATGCTTCTTGTAGAAGTTGATTGCGCCGCGGTTGGTCACGTCCACCTGAAGGTCATAGGCCTCGACGCCGTAGTCGGTGAGAATCTCTTCGGACCTTTTCAAAAGTTCCGAGCCCAAGCCAGTGCGGCGATGGGTTTCGCGGACGTCCAGGGTCACAATGGTGGCGGTCCGATGGGTCCGGTGTACTTCCATGATCAGAAAGGCCATGATCGTTCCATCCAACTCCGCGACGATCGTTTCCGCGCCATGTCGATTCATGAAGTAGGCCAATTCCGCTGCGTCGTAGGCCACGCCTCCCGGAAAGCTAGCTTCGTCGATCTCCAGCAAAGACTGAAAATCCCTGGTCACTGCGTGTCGAATTAGCGTTTTCGTCATTGAATGAACTGGCTTTTTGTCATTATGATAGCAGCAACCATGGCCCGTTGCGTTCACATCTACGACTCCGGTTTCCAATGTATCGGTGAGACTTGGGAGGAAACCGATTTTTGCGACGCCCATCAGAAGGTCGTACCATTTGAACCGGAGGGATTGCAAGACTCGGTCTGGCGAAAGGCCTTTCTGCGGTTTGTGGCTCTCGTTCTCCTGCTTCTGTTCCTGATCCCGCTCTACTACACGCTGAGGGAACTCTATCTCGACCCGCCGGCGAAAGCGCAGGAGGTCTGGTGAGACGCCGCCTGCTTCTTGTCTCGCTCCTGCTTCTGCTCCTGATCGCGATCGGTACCCTGTTTGCGCAGGAGGAACTGGGCCTGCTTGGCCGTTACGATGACGCGCGCTACATCAACCAGCCAAAGGAAGACACCAGCCAGATTGTCTTCACACGACTAATCTATAACGGCCGAATCGCCGGCTATTATAAGAATTGGTACACCGATTATCCGAAGTCGGATCGGCTGCTCATCCTGGGTATCAAGCGGCTGACCAACTTGAACATCGCCGATCATGAAAGAGCCGTGGCAATCACGGATCCGGACCTCTTCAAGTATCCTTTCCTCTATACGAGCGAACCGGAACAAATGGTTCTCACAGATCACGACGCCGCCATAATGCGTGAATATCTCGCACGCGGGGGTTTCTGGGTTCTGGATGACTTCTGGGGAAGCTTTGAATGG
>QHXD01000241.1:0-677 GCA_003223895.1 Acidobacteriota bacterium | reverse complement strand
TGAGGAAGGTTTTACCGACGGCAGAGATCAAGGATATTCCCAAAGATCACGCCATTTTTCATCTCTTCTACGACATCGACAAGATCATCCAGGTCCCAAGCCTGGCCTACGTGTACAACGGCGGAATTACGTGGGAGCAGGACGGTTTTGTAGCAGAGTGCAAAGGCGTTTGGGACGAGCACGGCAGGCTTATCATGGTGATTAACCACAACACCGACCTGGGCGATGCTTATGAATGGGCCGACGAGCCGAAGTATCCGAACTATTTTTCGGGTTACGCGTACCGGCTGGCTATCAACTTCATCGTTTACGCATTGACACATTGATGTGGGGGAACCGGCCGTTGCCCAATCAAGGAGGCCGCCGAAGGCGGTGTACCGACAGGGGCCGGCCGGTGGGCCCGACATTCAATAAATGATTTCGGCAATAGTCCTAGCTGCAGGTAAATCCGAAAGGATGGGAAAGCCTAAGGCGCTCCTGCCTTTTCGCGGCCGAACCTTTCTGGAGAACATCCTCGACACGATTTCCCGCTCGACAATCGAGCACACCATTGTTGTTGTCGGACATCATCGGCAGGAAATTGAGCGCACCGTTAAAGGCTTTCAACTGGTCTTCAATCCAGACTACGAACAAGGCATGATCACTTCTTTTCAGGCGGGCATTCGGCTTCTTCCCTG
>QHXD01000240.1 GCA_003223895.1 Acidobacteriota bacterium | reverse complement strand
ACCACTCTGGCAGGCGGTCGATCGGTCATCCTAAAAGCGTATCACGGGGCGCTGGATGGCAAAACTTTGGGAGCGGGAAGGATGTTGGGGCAAGGGTGTTCCCCTCCTGGAACAGGAGGGGAACACTCTTGCTCCAACATCCTGCCTAAATCACGGAGGCCTGTCCTCCATCCATCGGAATCACAACGCCCGTGACATAGCTCGCCTGATCGGAGGCCAAAAATAAAGTCACGGCGGCAACCTCCTCTGGCTTGCCAAAACGTCCCAGCGGGATCTTCGACTGGCTGCGCTCGAGGGCTTCGGCCTCGGTGATTCCCTGCGCCTGTGCTTCGGCGCGGATTCCGGCCTGGACCCGGTCCGTCAAAGTGCTTCCCGGATTGATTCCATTCACGCGGATGCCATAATGGCCGAGGGCGCTGGCCCAGCCGACGGTGACCAGCATCAGCGCCGCATTCGCAGCACCACCTGAAAGAAAAATCTGCTGCGCCGCCTTTCCACCCATACCGATGATGTTGATGACAGAGCCCTGCCGTCTCTCGATCATTCCAGGCCGCACGGCATCCATAGCGAGCACGCAAGGAAAGAACTTGGCATCCATACCCTGGTGCCACGCTTCGGCATCGTATGCATCGATCTGAAAGCGTTTTGCGGCGCCGGCAGAGTTCACGAGCACGTCGATTGGTCCGAGCATTTTCTCGGTTGTGGCTGCGACTGCCTGGGCGTCCTCGAGCCTGGACATATCGCCGCGCAAGGCGAGAACTTCGAATTTGTCCCTGGTGAGCGTCTGGCGCGCGCGATCCAGATTCTCGTGACTACGCGAAGCGATTGCGACACGCGCGCCTTCACCGGCGAAGGCCTGCGCGCAGGCGAGACCGATGCCCTTGCTTCCGCCGGTGATGAGAACAACTTTATTTTCCAGACCGAGTTTCACTTTGCAGTTCCTCCTCTGACGTTTGCCATCCATGCTTTTGCCTGCTGCTCCAGGACGTCGAGCGGCACGGCGCCCTGGCCGAGAACGACGTCATGGAACTGGCGGATGTTGAAGCGTTCGCCGAGTTCGCGCTCGGCATTGGTGCGAAGCTCGCGAATCTTGAGCTGACCCATCTTGTAACCGAGCGCCTGGCCCGGCCAAACAATATAGCGATCGACTTCGACGATGATGTCCTGATCGGTTTTCGCGGCGTTCGTGCGGAAGAAATCGATGGCCCGATCCCGCGTCCAGCCCATGGAGTGAAGTCCTGTATCGACCACGAGCCGGACTGCCCGCCACATCTCATAAGTGAGCTGTCCGAACTTCGAATACGGATCGTGGTAGAAGCCCATTTCCTCACCCAGCGACTCCGAGTACAGGGCCCAGCCTTCGACAAATGCGGTGTAGCTCGAGTGTTTCCGGAATTCGGGAAGGCTCTGCAATTCGTCTGCGATCATGACTTGAATGTGATGGCCTGGCACGGCCTCATGCATCGAGAGCGCTTCCATTTCCCACTTTGGGCGCATGTCCAGCCTGTACGTATTGGCAAACATGTAACCAGGCCGGCCCGCGACGAACGATCCCGGGTCATAGTACGCCGTCGTTTGTGACGGCGCGATCGCATCCGGCACGGGCTTCACTCCATAAGGTGTCTGCGGCAGACGTCCGAAGAGATGCGCGAGCTCAGGGTCTGCGCGTTTGGTGATATCGCGGTATGCCGTCAGGAGCGACTCAGCATCCTTGAAATAGAACTGCGAGCCGGTCCGCAGGAACTTCTTGAAGTCCTCGTAGCTTCCCTTGAACCCGGACGCGAGGATCACCTTATCCATCTCGGCGCGGATGCGCTTCACTTCCGCCAGTCCGATTTCGTGAATTTCCTGCGGTGTTTTGGCAGTGGTCGTGTGCCACTTCACATTGTAGGCGTACATCGAGGCGCCGTTGGGTAACGCGGCGACGTCAATCGTTTCACGGCATGCAGGCAGGTAGCGCAGCTTTAGAAAATCGCGAAGCTTCGTGAAGGACGGTACCACGACCTGCTTGTATGCCGCGGACGCGCGATCCTTCAGCCGGCTTCGATCGGTCTCTGGAACCGATGCCGGAAACTTTGTGAAAGCCGCAAGCATGGGGCTAGTCATCGGATCGGTCACGAGTTGCGTGTTCACCTGCTCAGGCACGTCACGGAAAGTGATCTTCGGAGGCGTGACTCCTGCCGCGAGACCTTGTTCCATGAGTGCGATGGTTTGATCCACGAGCGGTCCCATCCGCTCGAGACGTAAAACAATGTTCTCGTAATCCTCGCGCGTGACCGCGGGCATCATGGCAAAAGTGCGTGGAATGTCCTGTTGAATACCTTCGAGCTGGTTGATCGGCATCAAGAGGTTGCGAGGGATCACGCCCTTGACTGGCATCGCGTCGTTATGGAAATCCAGACCCCTGGCCGCGGTATCGATGAGATCGCGGTACAGATCGTAGTTGATCCGGTCATCCGCGGAGAGCGGTGCCGGATCAATGCCGCCCAGGCGTTGGAGACTCTTTTTGAGATATTCGGCGCGCTTGTCGATTGCGGACTGCGAGTAGTCCGTCCACTTCATATTCTGCCCTGGAAAGCCGAAGGCAGTGGCCGTCTCCGGATACTCGGTCATCCAGTAGGTCCAATCCTCGTCGAGCTGCGTGTGAAACTTATCCGAGGAGCGGTTGGAGGATTGCGAGGCGCAAGCCGCGACGAGAGTGGTCGCGGCCACGACAGCAAAAAGGAGATGCTGGCTCATTGGCCCAGGTATCTCTTCATCCAACCGAAAACGGATTCGTGCCAGCGCTTGCTGTTGAGCGCTCCGAGTACCCAGTGTCCTTCGTCGGGGAATACGAGCGCCTCGGAAGCAATACCGTTGCGGCGAAGCGCCGTGAAGAGCTGGAGGCCCTGATCGACGGGCACTCGGAAATCCTGCTCGTTGGTAATGATGAGTGTGGGTGTTTTTATTTTCTCGGCGCTCAGGTGTGGTGAACACCTGGCATAGTTTCGGCGTGCTGCCGCGCTCCAGGGCGGCCCGCCGAATTCCCATTCCACGAACCACAGCTCTTCGGTGGCAAGGGCCATCGATTCGAGATTGAAAACTCCGTCGTGTGTGACTGCGGCCTTGAATCGATCCGTATGGCCGACGATCCAGTCGACGGCATAACCGCCATAGCTGGCGCCCGCAATACCCGTTTGGTTTGCGTCCACAAACGGCATCTTCGACACGGCATTGAAGACGGCGTCGAGATCCGTCATCACCTTGCCGCACCAGTCCTGCGAGATCTCATCGACGAATCGCTGGCCAAAACCGGTCGAACCGCGGGGATTTGGCGCTGCAATGACCCATCCCTGCGACGCCCATAGCGCAGGATTCCATCTAAACGACCATCCGTCCGGCCACGAGCCCTGAGGTCCGCCGTGGATCATGAATACCGCCGGATACTTCCTGCCGGGGTCGAAATTGGGCGGCTTGAGCAGCCAGTATTGAATTGGCGCACCGCCCGCACCTGTTACGGTGACGCTCTCAACCTGAGGCATGTTGACCTGGTTGAGCCATGCGGCATTTTCGTGTGTAAGCTGCTTCGTGCTGCTGCCATCGGCAGAGACGCGAAAGATTTCGGTGGGTGCGGTTATTGTTGATTTCGCAAAGACCACAAAGTCGGAGCCCGGCAAAAGCTGCGAAATGGAGCCGCCCTTTGCAATCATCCGGGGTGCGCCGCCGGCAACAGGCACGTTGTACAGGTTGTGCGTACCTCTATCTTCAGCCGTGAACCAGATAGAGCGGCCATCGGGTGAGAAACGATAGTCCTCCACGGAGATGTCCATCGATTCAAACAAGGTGCGCTTGTTGCCGCCCGGCTGATCGTAGAGATCCAGATACCAGCGATCGGACTCGAAACCTGCCCGGCGTTGACTGCGGATCGCCAGAACCTTTCCGTCCGGCGAGAACGTGGGTTGCTCGTCCGCGGCCTGATTCGTAGTGACCTTCTTTGGTTGACCGCCCTCTACCGGAACGAGCCACACATCCCGGTTGGTCGTCCACATCTCTTTATCTCTTCCATCGCGGTTCGAAACGAAAGCGACCGACCGGCTGTCCGGGGAGAATGTGATGGCGTTGTCTTCGTAGAAGTGGGGAGGCGAATCGAAGTCACCGGGTGTCACATCACGAGTTTCGCCTGTGTCTATATCGGCAACGAATACGTGATGACGCAGGCTCTCGCGCCATTCATCCCAATGACGGTAGGGCAAGCCGGTGAGCGTGCGCATCTTTACCGGGTCCTTTTCCAGTCCCTCCCGCGTCTTCTTGTTGCAGTCTTCATTCGTGCACGTGGAATAAGCATCTGAAACAAACGCGATTCTTTTGCTGTCACCGGAGATGACAAGCGGCGGCTGGACACCGCCGGACAGCCGGGTGACCTGCTTGACGCCGCGGCCATTGGCATCCGCTACGTAGACCTGCGCTGCGCCGTCGCGCGTGGATATAAAGACGATCCGCTTGCCGTCGGGCGAGAATCGAGGCGTGTTTTCGGCCTTGTCGCCGCCTATGAGCTCGGAAGCCGGACGTGAGCCATCGGCGGGCACACTCCAGATGTCGGCATTTCGTTTACCCGACTGACCGTCCGTCGTGGTGCGTACGTACAGCACCTGGCGGCCGTCCGGCGAAAGCTGCGGATCACCAACGCGGACGGCAGTAATCAAATCGTTGAGCGCCATCGGCCGTTTTGTCTGGGCAGTGGCAGGGATTGCAACCGCCAAAACCATAAAGATGCAAAGGTGCAAAGAAACCTTTCTCTGTGCCTTTGTGTCTTTGTGGTCTCTTTCTGGTTTCATTGCGTTCTCCTTCCTGATTCACGAAGACTCTGCCGGAGCAAAGAAGACAAGAAGCGTCAGGTCCTCCGTGATGGAGTGGAACCGGTGTTCCTCACGAGCTTCGAGGAGAATAAAATCACCGGCCTTAACCGCACGGTCCTGGCTGCCGACTCTTATAGACCCCCGGCCCTTAATAATGTAATAAACCTCGTCCTGGGTGTGAGGCCTTTGCGGATCGGTTCCGTCCGCAGGCAGAAAATAGATGCCCGCGCTCATCGACGGAACGCGAAGAAATTCCGGATACGAACGGTCCTGTTGCTGCCGGTCGGCGATTACCTGTGGGAGATGGAAAGTCTGCATGAACGTAAGGATACGACTACCGTGGACGCTGTGGCTAAGAGTTGGCATTACCGCCGGTATTTCGTTGAATGAATTCGCCAATGAACAGCCGCGGAGCGGCGACAGAGTGTAGCCCCGGGCGGAGCCCGGGGTTTTCTTTCGACACGATCTCAGCCCCGTAGGGGCGAAAGAGTCGTTCGGAATCTTTCGCCCCTCCGGGGCTGCGTTGCAAAACGACCCCTACCCCGGGCTTGCGCCCGGGGCTACACTCTGTCGCCGCTCCGCGGCTAACCTCACCGCAACCACAAATCGCAGACCACCAGCCGGTGGTCAGACTGTTCGGTCTGGTACGCGCGAACCTCTGCCGCCCCGAACTGATCCGTGATCCAGACTTGATCGATCCGCAGCACCGGCAACTCGTTCTTGTGAGTATTGCCCCAGCCGCGCCCGGCCTCTCTAAACGCATCACGCAGCAGAGGCTTGAGGAGTTCAAAGATGGCGTCGCCCTGAGGCGCGTTGAAATCGCCGCCGACAATGATCGGCATGTTCGCAGGCATCGCAGCTATCCGGTCCGAAATCACCTGCATTTGCCGGCGCTGCCTTGCCCTGTGGGCGCGAAGTTGGGTCCAGGCGCCGGGCGACCACAGATCGACCCGAACCGGCGGCGTTTGGAGATGCAGGCTGATGATACCGATTTCAATGCCGGTCGTCAGTTTCACGCGTGCTTCCGTGAAGTACCGTCGAGATACCAGTGGCAAAGGAGCGGGGATGACTGTGCCGCGTGCAAGGATCGCGGTATCCAGTCCGGTGGCAACGCCCGCTTCAGCACCGAAGACTTCGTATGCCATCTTCGCGACAGCCGTCGGACTGGGCGATTCCTGCAATAGTACGATGTCCGGCATGTGACGCTTGAGATCGGACGCGCCACCCAAACCCAACTCGCTGTTGAGAGAGACTATGCGAAGCGCTGGTCCGGGAGGACTTTGTTCCGGCAAGAGCGAACGTGCCAGGCTGTGCAGTTCTTCAGTGAACACAAGAATGTAAGCGAGCCACAGTAGCCCAACAGCCGCCATGCACACCTTGTATACAGTGCCCGATGAACGAAACCACGCCAGCCCCAGCAGGAACAAGCCGGGAGCGGGCCAAATCCAGATTGGAAACACTGTAAGTGCGGTGAAGTTGTCCGGACGCATCGTGTAGCAGAGAATGAGCACCACACAGGCCAGCGCCGACACAATCATCAAACTGCCGCGCAAGAGCTTGCCTGGGCTCATCCTGAGCGCGGATCTCGTCATCTATCTATTCGCCTTGTAAATATCTGAACGGCGGATCTCCATGTGTCTGGATGGATCCTTCAGCG
>QHXD01000239.1:3297-12623 GCA_003223895.1 Acidobacteriota bacterium | reverse complement strand
ATACTTCTGTCTGAAGTCCGGGAAGAAGATCTCCGGGTTGCCAAACCGGTTGCCTGCTGCGAATGGATTTCCATCCGACAAGGCGTATTTGTTCAGTCCATATCCCGGAACGCCGAGCGTGTAGAAATCGGCAACGCTTCGCGTCAGATTCCCGAGATTCGGCGCTGCCCCGTAAATTACTCCGGAACCCAAACGCAGCACGGTCTTCGCGTCGGAACCGATCTGATACGCAAGTGCGAATCGTGGTCCGAACGCCCAGGGATAGTTCTTGTTGAAGCTGCATTTGCAAGTGGCTTCGTAAATCACAGAGCCGGGTAAGTTGCCCGCGACCGGGTTCGGTGCCTTGAAGTCGGCGCTCTGCATGCGGCCGTATTGCTCCTTGAGCAATGTGACGAAGTCATAACGCAGGCCGTATTCGAGTGTCAGCTTGCGCGTGACCTTCCAGCTGTCTTGAATGTATGTCGCGAAGGAATGGTTACCTAACCGTACATTGGTGGCGAGGGCAGCGTTCATCGCATTCGGATAGCCGAGCAGGAAGCTGGCATAACCGAAACCCGTCGTGCCGTTTAAGCTCTGGCCATCCTCCCAGGGAAGGCTGCTCTGCTGGCCCGAAAACGTGTACACACCGGTCGCGCGCGAATAACTCAGCGTTGGGAAACCCTCAACGATCAGTTCGGCGCCCATCTTGTAACTGTGGTTGCCCTTGACCATCGAGAGATTGGTGTTTGCGGTGGGCTTGATATCCTTAAGGTATTTATCAAGCAAATTAAAGCCCATGCCCGGTGAAAAGCCACCTCTGCCGGCATTAAATATGCCGCCGATATTCGGGAACATGTTGTGGAGGTCATAGTTTTTTGCCCAGCCGAGGCTGCTCTGATCAAAGTCCTGAAGGACCTGGGGCCAGTTGTATTGAAAATATCCAACACCCACGTGCAGCAGGGTCGACCGCGAGATGGTTCGGTCGTAGTTCAAACGCATCGTGTAATTCATCTCGTCCTGTGCAATTGCCTCGGTGAACGGCTGCGGGAAGCCATTGGCGTTCGGCGAAACGGTGTGAGTCTGGTGAAAGTACCAGGAGAGATGGTTTTTATCGTTGAAATTGTGGTCGATCTTGAACGACGGGATCGTCGTGTGTCTAAAGTTGGTGTAACCGGGTATCTGATAGTTGTTGACCAGATCATTATTGGTAGGCAACGGAATCATCGCCTGAATTTTCAGTGCCACGGGATCCATCAGCGCCGGATCAATGACGTTGTTCGGAAACTGATCGCGTACCCTCGAACCATCCGACGCGAGTCTTGTGGTTCTCGGGTCGTAAATCGCGTTTCCCAAAACCGGGCGCCCTAGCGGGTCCACGGCCGGCTGTCCGTTCATGACGAGTTGTGGCAGGAGCGCCTGGCTGAAATCTCCGCGGCGGTAAGCCAGAGTCGGAACCGTTGCAATTCCCGTATTGATGAACTGGGTTTCGCGGAACTGCTCAAAATTGAAGAAGAAGAAACTTTTGCCGTGGCCGTTGTAAAGCTTTCCTAACCAGATCGGCCCGCCGATGTTGAAACCGTAGTCGTGCTTACGCTGAGTGTTCCGGATGTGTTCTCCGGCTCTCCCGGTATCGCCTGTGCTGATTCTGTCGGTGAACGGCATGCCGGCATTCAAAGCCTCGTTCACGAAGTAATCGTAGACTCCACCATGGAACTGATTTGTGCCCGACCGCATCGTGTAGTTGAAATAACCGCCACCCGCCTGGCCAAACTCCGCCGAATAGTTGCTGGTCTGAACGGCCACCTCCTGAATGGCTTCGACACTGGCCTGAACGCCCTGGTTGTATTGCCGATGCCGCCCGTTTGTCGCGTCCTGCCCTTCAATGCGGATCGATTGCGTGGCGGAAGGCATTCCATTAACCCGGAGCTGGTTATCGTTAGCGAAACTCGCCCCAGGCACCAGGTTCAGAACCTGCAGCGGATTTCGGACATTTCCTAATGTCGAGGCCTGGCCGACGGACGGAGAAAGAGTCAGGACCGGAAGACTGTCGAGCTGTTCGGTCGTAAGGTTATGGCTGACTTCACCACTTTCGGTTTTCAGCAACGGACTTGCGGCCTCAACGGTAACGGATTCGCCGCTCGCGCCGACTTCAAGAGTCACGTCAATGCGCAGCACCGTTGCGACAGACACAATGACGCCTGTGCGAACAAACCTCCTGAAGCCCGGAAGTGTCCCTGAAACTTCATAAGTTCCGGCAGGCAACTGCGCAAGCGTGTAATTGCCCGTCTCCGACGATCCCGCCTGATACACGGCGCCGGTCTGGGCGTTCCTGGCTTCGATGGAAACGCCGGGAACGACGGCCCCGGTGGCGTCAGAAACGGTACCGGTAAGTGTTCCGCGATCTGTTTGCGCAAGCGCGGACAGAATGGAAAAGAAAAAGCAAACGAGGGCCAACACGGAGCGGGTTCTCATAGTGAATTCCTCCACACGGCTGCTGCTTCTTACTCTTACGGATTCGATAGGCGCGAATGTATCCCCGTGTGAAGCGATTGGCAATTAAAAAACTTGCACCCTTATGGTCTATCCAACAACACTTGAAGACCGGAGGGAGGGCGCATGACATTTCTGGCCGGACTCGCGCTCTTTATGATCATGGCTGAGCCTGCACAAACGCGCACGCCTGCGCTGCACGTCGCGACGTATGTCGACGTTCAATTGACTTCCATCAATCAAGGTATCGGATTGATCAAGCAGTATCGCGAAACCACGCGTGCTGAAACCGGAAATTCCGGCGTCGATGCCGGCCAGGAAATCGGCCGGCCGAATCGTTTCGTGATCATTGAGTTCTGGAAGGATCAATCAGCATTCGACGCTCATGAAAAAGCCGAGACCACTGCTCAATTCCGGGCGCGTCTGAAGGCCATCCAGAATAGTCCTTACGACCAGCGCGTCCATCAGGCTCTCGCGGCGGACTCGCGGCCGCTCGCGATCGGGCGTGGCACGGCGTCGGAACTGACGCATGTCGACGTCCCGCCGCAGGGCAGAGAGGAAACCGAGGTCCTGCTGAAACGGCTCGCCGAAGAAAGCCGGAAGGACGACGGCAATGTTCGATACGACGTCTTTCAGCAAACCGCGCCGCGGACGAATCACTTCACTGTGCTCGGGACCTGGAGAGATCGAAGTGCCTTCGACGCTCACGGGACGAAAGCCCACACGAAACAATTTCGCGAGTCGCTGGCGCCGATGCTGGGCGCGCCATACGATGAACGCCTGTATTCGCCCCTCATGTAGCCGGGGCTATAGAACGTTGGAGGAGTGAGATGAAGCGAATTATCGTTGCCGCCCTGTTCACGGCCATCGCGATCGGCGCGTCGTCCAGCACTATCGCCGCGCAATCAGCGGCGTGCGCGCCGTCAGGTGGATTGAGCTTCATTTGCGGATTGCAGGCCGCAGAGGATCTCGTGCTCGTTCCGGGCGCGCGCTGGCTGATCGCCAGCGGCATGACAGCAGGAAGTGGGCTGCACCTTATCGACACGCAAGCAAAGACGGCGCGGAGCCTGTTCAGCTCCAGTGTGTCCACTGCTCGAGCAGACAAAACCAGGTTCGCTGGTTGTCCTGGGCCGCCCGATCCGAAACAGGTGGTGCTGCACGGCTTGAGCCTGCGTCCGGCGCAAACAGGACGATACACGCTGTACGCCACGAACCATGGCGGACGCGAGTCCATCGAGGTCTTTGACGTTGACGCCCGAAGCGCCACTCCATCGGCCACGTGGACGGGATGCGTGCTGCTGCCCGAGAAGCTGGCGGCCAATAGCGTTGCTGCGTTTAACGACGGTGCTCTCGTTGCCACTGTGCTCATGCTGCCTGGCAAGACCTTCCAGGACGTATGGGCCGGCCGCAATACCGGGGTGGTGTTGATGTGGACACCCGGATCGAAAGACTTCCGCATGCTGGCGGGCACCGAACTTCCGGGAAACAACGGCATCGAGACGTCCTCCGACGATCGTGAGTTCTACGTCGCGTCCACGGGCCTCAAGCGAATCGTGGCGTTCTCTCGCGCCAACCCTTCGAAGCCTCTCCGTTCCGCACAGCTCAAAGAGTTTGGGCCGGACAACGTTCGGCTGGTCGGCGATCGCCTGATCACTGCCGGGGTGATCGATGATGAGCCCTCGTGCGGTGGGGCGCCGAAGAAGCCCGAGGACATCCGGTGTCCTCGAGGTTGGATTGCCGACGCCATCGATCCAAAGACGATGACCATTACTGAAGTCGGGCGCGGGCCGGCCGCACCCCCTTACACTGGAACGGCGACCGCCATGCCCGTCGGCGACAACCTGTGGCTTAGCTCGTTCAGCGCCGATCGCGTCGCCTACCGCTCATTGAAGTAAACCGTACGCCAGCCGGAGGTCAATGACCCGCATCAAAGGACGAAGTCGGCTCCGGTTGCCGAAAACGTCAACTGCGTGATCACCTGCAAAACAACGAATAGTTGACAGAACGTCAAACACCTTGAAAATAGGGTCTGCCTTTCGAGCTTTCTTTAAGGACTGTCGACAGCTGAGGAATAGGGATGACTTCGTTGATCACCGCCGCATTGTTGATCCTTCTTACGTCTTCCAGTGTCATCGCCCAAAATGGATGGCGAATGGAAGGCTTTAATCCTTCCCGCACGAACGTCAGCAAAGCCTCGGGGCCTACCTCGAATCCAGCATTTGAAGTCATCGCATCAGACGTGTCGGGCGGCATCAAGAGAATTGCGGACGATGGTTCTCTGATTCTGACCGATGGCACTTCCGTCTCGTGGTACTCCAGCGGCGGGCAGCTGAAATGGCGCAGGAACGTTGTACCCAGTATTAACGGCAGTGTGGTGGATCTTGCGGTCGCCGCCTCTGGAACCGTGTATGTGTCCTCGGCCAATACAGTCATTGCGCTGGATCCAAACACTGGCGAACCTTCATGGCATGCGCCATTCGTCAGCAGTCCCAGCAAGGATTCTGGCCCCTTGGTAATCGGCCCGGACGGAACGATTTACTTTCACACCGGCGGGTCCCAGGAGAAACTCACCGCGATCGGCTTTGACGGCACTCCGGAATGGGAATATAGCGGCAACACCGGAATCGGATCCAGCAGGCCCATATTCAGCAGCGATGGGTCGATAAGTTACATGTTTCAGCTTTCATCTGGTCTTGACGGTACGGGAAAAGCTGTTGGTCTATCTGCGGCAACCGGTCGAACTTTTTTCGAGGCGCCTTGTGATGCCAGAAGTGGCGCATATAGCTATTCGACTTCGGGCATTTTGTACACAGGAGATGCCAACAATAACCTTTTGAGATTTCCATCTGATCTTCAGAGCTGTTCGGTTTCGACGAGCGGTTTAACGGTTACGGATACTGCGGCGGTGCCCACCACAGGGCCAGTGGTTGTTCGAATTGCTCTGCCGGGAACAGGCGATAGCTATGCCGCGATCGATTCACAGGGGCGCACCGTCTGGTCTCGCATCGAACCACTGACTGGAGGATTTGCGGATACTCCGTCAGGCGAAGGAAGCGGGACCTTCTTCGCAATTGCTCCTCAAACGAACGAAATCGTTGCGATTCGCATCGCGACTGGCGACGAGCTCTGGAGACAGCGCTTCGGCGCACGCATTTCAGGAGTCTTGTTAGGCGGCGACGGCAACCTGTATCTGGTTGCTGGAACCGATTTGATTCGCGGTGGTTTTCCTCACTCCTCTCCGGCGATGGCGTCGAAGGTGACACCAACCGCCCACCTCCATGACTTCGCTGCCAAAGCCGCTGACGGCGCTGTGGTCTTCGCCGCTGCCTCGACAAGCGGACTCGTCGCAGCCTATGGCTTCAATGAAGGCACGGGCACTACAACGGCGGACTTTTCGGGTAACGGCTTTACCGGTACACTGGCCAACGGTCCTGTCTGGACCACCGGCAAGAACAGTAACGGCGTTACTTTTGACGGCCTCGACAAGGGTGCGTTAAGCCAGAAGATCACGCTCCCGAGCACGCTCGACATCACCGCTTTGCCGTTTACTCTGGAAGCCTGGGTCAAGCCTGTCGATTTTGCGGATTGGCGGGCATACTTCAGCAAGCGCAGCGCTTATGCTCCAAACCAGATGAGGTTTGATGCAGGCTTGCAGATTTCGACCGGGCTTGTTTACGTCACAACGTCCAGTTCGACGAGCACGTTTGCCTACGCTCCCCCATTGAACGCCTGGACGCACTTGGCGATAGATGCCGAAACCACCGGGACCAAACTTTACGTCAATGGTGTCCTGCAGGACACTCAGCCGGCCATCACTCTTGGAACTGGCTCCACGGCTCTCGCCGCAATCGGCGGCAGCGCCGACGATGACGATCACTTTGCGGGCGTCATCGACGACTTGCGATTGTACAGCCGAGGTTTAACGCAATCCGAGATTCAGTCGGATATGAATACGGCAGTGGGTACTCCGGTGCTTAACATAACCCAACCCCTGCCCGGCGCCTCCATCATCAGCTCAACTGTGAACGTCACCTATAGTGCGTCCGGAGACCTCAGCCAAACCTTTGATGGGGTCTACCAGTTCACGAATGTGCCCAACGGCGACCATGTGCTAACTGGATGGCTTGTCAGGGCGGATGACACGAAGATCCTCGGGAGCGATGCCACGGTATCGTTCAGCACAAGTATTGCCGACTCCACGCCACCAACTGTTAGTCTTACTGCTCCACTGAATGGAGCGACCGAGAGCGGGACAATTGCTGTAACTGCCAATGCCTCCGATAACGTCGGAATTGCTAGCGTCCAGTTTTTGTTGGATGGTCAACCATTGGGTGCAGCAGACACTACGGCGCCGTACTTGATTTCATGGGACACCACGACAGCCTCCAATACTTCGCACACACTCGCCGCGCGCGCGCGGGATCTGGCCGGCAATCTGACAACTTCTGCTTCGATAACGGTTACTGTTTCAAACTCAGGCTCCAATCCTGCCGTCGTAGGACAGTGGAGCGGCCCCTATACCTGGCCGCTGGTCTCGGTTCATTTGAATCTTCTGCCTACGGGGAAGGTTCTGGCGTGGGATAACGCGCTGGACACCGCCTATACCGCAGCAGTGTGGGATCCAGTAAGCAACACTTTCACCAACGTCTCGCCGTCCGTAAATCTATTCTGCGCCGGTCAGACGCAGTTGGCGGACGGGAAGATCCTTGTTGTGGGTGGCCACGTTGATAACGACATAGGTATCAAGAACGTCACCCTTTTCGATCCCTTCACACAAACATGGACGAACAAAGCCCAAATGTCATACGCGCGTTGGTATCCAGGCGCGATGACACTAGCCGACGGACGGGTATTGGCCCTGGAGGGTACGACGACATGTAAGGACTGTATCGCCAGCACTCCAGAGGTTTACAATCCAGCGACAGATTCCTGGCAACAGTTGACAGGAGCCGCTTCCGCCTTTGCGCGCTACTTTCCTCACTCGTTTGTTCTACCCGATGGCCGAGTGTTAGTGGTGGGCACTTCGCAAGTGGCGACTTCCACCGCGTATTCGATACCTTCGCGAGTTCTGAACCTCAATACCCAGACCTGGACGATTATTGACCCGAGCACTAATACAGACGGGTTATCAGCGATGTACCTCCCGGGAAAGGTCGTACGGATCGGCGGAACGTGGGATGACGGTGCTGGTTTTCCTATTTCTGCCACATCCGTATTGGATATGACTGCGGCTTCTCCGGCCTGGCGTTCGACCGCTCCGATGCGTTTCTCACGCGTTTTGCACAACCTGACGATCTTACCGGATGGAAGCGTGTTGACTACCGGAGGGTCAACCGATGCGGCCATTGATCCGCCCGCTAGTGCGGTCATTTATACGGCTGAACTTTGGAATCCCGCCAGCGAGACGTGGACCACTTTGTCCAATATGCAAACGCCGCGGCTATATCACTCGACAACAGCCCTGCTGCCCGACGGCCGCGTGTTGGTGGCTGGTGGTGGTAGGGCGTTTACGGCCGACCAACTGAATGCCGAGATCTTTTCGCCGCCCTATCTGTTCAAGGGTACACGCCCCACAATCACAAGCGCGCCTGGCCAGGCCGGTTACGGCTCCACGATATTTGTAAGCACTCCGGACGGCGCTCGAATAGTCAATGTTTCGCTCGTGCGATTGAGTTCGACAACCCACACCACAAACTTCAACCAGCGATACGTTCCCCTTACATTCCAGGCGGTAACCGGTGGTCTAAACGTCACGATGCCGGCCAATGCGAATCTCGCTCCTCTAGGCTATTACATGTTGTTTATTCTCGACGGGAACGGCGTTCCTTCGGTTGCTCCCTTCATTCAGCTTGTGAACGCATCCGGTGACACAACGCCGCCGGCTGCGCCCACGAATCTGGCGGCTGCGGCCTCGAGCGCCAGCCGGATCAATCTGACGTGGACTGCTTCGACGGACAATGTCGGTGTCACCGGATACAGGATTGAACGGTGCCAGGGAGCCGGCTGCAGCACTTTCGCCCAGATTGGAACGTCCACGTCCGCATCCTACTCCGATACCGGGCTGTCAGCGAGCACGAGCTATAGGTATCGCGTGCGCGCCACCGATGCTGCCGGCAATCTCAGCGCGTATTCGAACACGGCGTCAGCCACCACTGATGCGCCGCCAACGGCGCCCGCGAATATGACAGCAACAGCTTCCGGTGGAACTCAGATCAACCTGACCTGGACGGCGTCCTCCAGCAGCATCGGAATCTTGAACTACCTCGTCGAGCGTTGCCAGGGCGCGGGGTGCACGAACTTCGTTCAGATTGCTACCCCAACTGCCACAAGTTACACGAATACCGGTCTGACCCCGGCCACCACCTATTCCTATCGTGTGCGAGCCAGCGACACCCACAACAACCTGAGTGGCTACTCGAATACCGCGAGCGCTGCCACAGCGGACACGATCGCGCCGTCTGCTCCGTCGAACTTGGCGGCAACTGCGCCAGGCAGCGCGCAGATCAACCTGACGTGGACGGCCTCGACGGATAATGTCGGTGTCACCAGCTACCTGCTGGAGCGCTGCCAGGACGCCGGCTGCAGCACGTTTGCTCAGATTGCAACTCCGGTCAGTACGTCCTATAGCAACACTGGCCTTACGGCGAACACTTCTTACAGCTATCGTGTGCGCGCTACGGACGCGGCAGGCAACCGCAGTGGATATTCAAACGTGGCAACGGCTACGACGCCCGTTCTGGACACGACGTCCCCAACAACTCCGTCGAATCTGACGGCGTCTGCTGGTGGCCCTGCGTCCTCGATTATCGCGCGCCAGAGCTACATCAACAGTACATCTCAGACGACACACACGACCG
>QHXD01000239.1:2365-3205 GCA_003223895.1 Acidobacteriota bacterium | reverse complement strand
CGTCGATCTGCGAAGCCAGGTCTGGTACGCAAAGGCGGCCCTGGTTGGAACGGGGCATACGATGACAATGAACTTGTCAGCCGCCCAGCCGCTGGTGATATCCGTCCTCGTTGTTAAAGGTTCGAACACCACGGCGCCGATTGATGTGATTTCCAATATCACCGACGACGGAGGCATCGCGACCACAAGCATCACGAGCGCCGCCATCACGACCACGAAACCGGCCGACCTGTTAATCGATTTTGCGAAGAGTAACAACGGCGTTACGTGGACCGCCGGCAGCGGCGCCAGGTTCGAGAGCGCAGCGTCGTCGAATTACCTCGGGGCCGAGGACCTGCTTGGTGCTTCAGCCGGCGCCTATACCGCTAGTTGGACCACCAACACAGCCGTTAACTGGCAAACCGTTCTAACCGGCATTGTGTCAGCAAACGCCTCTGCCAGTTCGAACGAGATCACAATGACCTGGACCCCTTCGACTGACAACGTAGGCGTTGCCAGCTATCTGATCGAGCGCTGTTCCGGTGCAGGATGTTCAACGTTCACGCAGATCGGCAGCACCCCTACAACGTCCTATACCGACACGGCGCTCTCTGGCACCAGCACATACGTGTACCGCATCCGCGCCACGGATGCTGCAGGAAACCTCAGCACATACTCGAGCACGGCCAGTGCTGCTACCACCAGCCTTGATACTACACCGCCGACAGCTCCTACGAACCTGACGGCCACGACTGCAAGTGCAGCACAGATCAACCTCGCCTGGACTGCCTCGACGGACAACGTTGGTGTCACTGGCTACCGGATCGAGCGGTGCCAGGGAACAGGCTGCAGCACTTTTGC
>QHXD01000239.1:0-2350 GCA_003223895.1 Acidobacteriota bacterium | reverse complement strand
CGAGCACGAGCGATGGCTATCGTGTTCGCGCAACCGATGGTGCCGCAAACCTGAGTGGATACTCGAACACCGCATCAGCAACCACTGATACGCCGCCTACGGCGCCGGCCAATCTCACAGCAACGGCTTCGGGCGGAACTCAGATCAACCTGACCTGGACGGCTTCTACCAGTAGCGTGGGAATCTTGAACTATCTGGTCGAGCGCTGCCAGGGAGCTGGCTGCACCAACTTCGTTCAGCTCGCCACCCCAGTCACGACAAGCTACACGGATACCGGGCTCACCTCGGCGACTACATATTCCTATCGTGTCCGCGCTAGCGACACGCATAACAACCTCGGTGCCTACTCGAGCACGGCGAGCGCCACCACGGCAGATACGACCGCGCCCTCGGTCCCGTCGAACCTGACGGCGACCGCGCCAGCCAGCACACAGATCAACGTGTCATGGACGGCCTCGACGGACAATGTCGGTGTCACCGGATACTTGTTAGAGCGCTGCCAGGGCGCCGGCTGCAGCACGTTCACTCAGATTGCAACTCCGGCCGGTACGTCTTACAGCAACACTGGCTTAACGGCGAGCACTTCTTACAGCTATCGCGTGCGTGCGAGTGACGCGGCAGGCAATCTTAGCAGCTACTCGAACGTGGCTACTGCTACGACGCTCGCTTCTCCCGATACGACACCTCCGACGGTCCCGTCGAATCTGACAACCAGCGCCGCCGGTAACGCACAGATCAACCTCACCTGGGCCGCCTCGACGGACAATGTTGGTGTCACCGCGTACCTGCTGGAGCGGTGCCAGGGCGGAGGGTGCAGCACGTTTACTCAGATTGCAACTCCGGCCGCCACATCCTACAACGACATTGGCCTGACGGCGGGCACGAGTTACAGCTACCGGGTCAGGGCAACAGACGCGGCCGGGAATCTCAGCAGTTATTCCGGTGTGGCCAGTGCTACGACTACAGGCTCGAGCGGGTCGGTAGCGGCCTACTCCTTTGATGAAGGCACGGGGACGACCGTGACCGACAAGTCCGGCAACGGAAATACCGGAACGATTTCAAACGGGACGTGGACAACCTCGGGCAAGTACGGCAACGCGCTGGTTTTCAATGGAACCAGTTCGCAGGTCACTATCAACGACTCGGCTTCGCTCCATCTGACCACGGGCATGACGCTCGAAGCGTGGGTGTATCCGACCGTGACGCCTGGCGGCTGGGTCGACCTCATCTATAAACAAAACGACAACTACTTCCTCGAAGCGTCGTCTACGCTGGGCGTTGGGCCGGCTGGAGGCGGCACATTCGGGGATGGCTTTCAGACCATTTACGGGACTTCACCGCTGGCGGTGAATACGTGGACACACGTGGCAGTCACGTTCGACGGAGCGAGCCTCAGGCTTTGGCTCAACGGTGTCAACATTGCGACACAAGCTCAGACGCTTCCGCTGAACGCATCCACTCTGCCTCTGCAGATCGGCGGCGACAGCTTATACGGACAATACTTCACGGGGCGTATTGACGAAGTTCGCGTCTACAACCGGGCTCTGACGCGGAATGAGCTGGAGGTCGATATGAACGTGCCCGTCGGTTCCGTCAGTGATACGACTCCTCCTACATCTCCTGCCAATCTTCGCTCGGCCGCCGGTGGATCTCCGGTTTCCGTTATCGCCCGTCAGGCATACATCAACAGTTCATCCCTGGCGACGCACACGACCGCCGCTTTCGACAGCACCGGCGGTGACTTGATCGTTGTGTTCGCTTCGTCGCACAACAACGTCAACCTGACGCTTTCGGACAACAAAGGCAACACCTGGACTTCATTGGCCGGCCCGACGAATCACACGCCAGGCGTCGATCTGCGAAGTCAAATGTGGTACGCGAAGTCGGCCAAGGTAGGAACTGGACACACCGCGACAATCAATCTGTCCGTAGCCCAGCCTCTGGTCATATCTGTATTCGTTATCAAAGGGTCGAATACGACGTCGCCGATCGATGCGACTTCCGGTATCACCGACGATGGTGGCATTGCGACCACCAGCGTCGCCAGCGCGAATATCACAACAACTAAGCCCGCCGATCTGCTGATTGACTTCGTTAAGACTTCTGCCGGCGTCACTTTCACAGCGGGCAGCGGCTATACGTTCGAGGATGCGGCGTCATCGAACTACCTTGCTGCAGAAGACATCGTCGCTGGAGCGGCCGGCAGCTACAATGCGGCCTGGACAGTGGCGCCGAGTGCGAACTGGCAGAACGTTCTGACTAGCGTTGTGTCGGCAAACGCGTCCGCCAGTTCCAGTCAGATCACAACGTCCTGGAATCCGTCGACGGACAACATTGGAGTGACGGGTTA
>QHXD01000238.1 GCA_003223895.1 Acidobacteriota bacterium | reverse complement strand
CACTTTCTTCTTTAGCGCTTATACCAATAACGCCGACGCGTTCACCGTTTCTTCCATTGCCGTCATGTTTCCGGCAGCCGCTTCATTGATGAAATACTTCTGGACCGGGCAGGTTCCGAATCGATACCACCTGGCGGCGTACGCAATCGCCGTCGCCGCCGTGGCTCTGGCCGAAAAAGGGAACGAAATCCAAAACATGGCCCAGCGATAGGCAATCAGGCGTCAGCATCCATTCAGTTCAGACTTCGATCGACCCGCTTGCGATTAGCCCTCATCAGGCACAGCGCGGCCAATCCGCCGGCCGTCAACAGGAGGGTTGAGGGCACGGGCACGGCGACAGCAGTCACTGTTGCCGTATACGGCGCACTCTGGTCGTCTGCGCCCGCGAGAAAACTGCCGCCGGCTGTTGGATCGCCGCTCCACCACTCCGCGCTCAAAACGAAAGTACCGCTGTTGACGAAGCCGGCCGGCGCCGTCGGATCCCATGTCAGTTGGTACAGCCCGAGACCAGTCAGCGCATCAAACGCAACCGTAGCTGTTGTGCCGGGCGCCACGATTGGAAAATCAAAAAGCGAGCCGGGAGTGCCCATCAGGAACGTGCCGGCGTTGACGGAACTAAGTACAAGCCAGTTGGTGAGGCTCGTGTTCGTAATCGAGTACCCCCAACCCACGGTTGAGCCGGCGGGACCGGCTACATCTCCGCTGCCTGGCAGAGTATCGAAGGTGAATGGATCGGCATACGCGGCGGAACTGCAAATAAGAAGAAGTCCGATGAGATGGATTGCGAGATTTCTGACCCTCATATCCGTGCTCCTCCCTGGAACGTGACGGAATTTTCCGGACCTGTCGGATCACTCAGCAGAGGCTCAAAAATAGCGGAGCCACGGAAAGTTCGGAGGGTTTATCCTCCCCTCGCGACAGCGCGTCTTGCGCACCGACGGGCACACTTCGCCCCGCCTGCTTAATTTTCGGATCGCTTTACTCCACGGACGCTGGGGCTTGTTCTGCGAAAAAGGTCGTCTGTCAAATTGAATATTTGTTATACGAAGGTTTACAGGGCGGGGCCACACAAAAGGCACAAGAGCTCTGGTGTTTCTTGCGCCTTTTGTGGCTACATCCCTTCGACTAGTTCGAACGCAGAGTGAGCTTTTGTACTCTCCAGTTGCCGATCTCCGCTACAAAGAGTTCGTTCTCGCTGCGGCAGTCAATTTGATTGACGGTGCCAAACTCCTTCGGCAACTTCCCTGCTTTGCCGAATTTGCCGACAATTCGGCCGGTCAGATCCATCTTGTAGATCTCGCCGTTAACGTCGATATCCTCCGGCGGGTTTGAATTGGAGATGTACAGGTACTGACGCGGTCCAGGCGTGATGCAAATCGCCGCGGGGGCGCCTACATTTGTATACTGCGTCTTGAAGTTTCCATCGGCGTCGAAGACCTGAATCCTCTTGTTTCCAGTGTCGGCGACGTAGACAGTGCCCTGCGCATCGATCGCGATCCCGTGCGCCGTGTTGAACTGACCTGGCTCCGACCCTCTCTGGCCCCAGGACTTGACGAACTTGCCATTCTTGTCGAACTTGGCCACGCGAGCGTTGCCGTAGCCATCGGCTACATAGATGTTCCCTGCGGAGTCCCACGCCACGTCAGTGGGCCGTTGAAAAACGTCGCTTTGAGCACCGGCGCCGGGAGCTCCTCCACGGCCCCCGCCTCTCGGTCCAGCCTCCGCATCGGCGGCAGGAGCAGCTCCACGACCACGGCCCCCGCCTGCTGCAGCACCCGCGGCAGCCTGCTGGGCCGGCTGCGGTGTGAGCGGCAAAGCCGGGACGCGCTCCGCCTCCGCCTTTCTGCCCAGCAAAAATTGAACCTGTCCGCTCGGGTCGAACTTGATAATCATGCCCGACATCTGATCAACAACCCAGATGTTGTCCTGAGGATCGATTCGCACCTGTTGAGCGACGAGGAATCCGTAGATGCCTTGCCCGATCTCGCGAACGAACTTTCCAGTTCGATCGAACTGGAACAGCCGCGAGCCTCCATGCGCGAACGGCCGCGCCGTACCGATGGAGATCGTCGGATGGCCGGTTCGGGTATAGACAAAAAAATCTCCTTTTGAATTTGTGGCTACACCGGCCGCTTCACCAAGATGGATAGTGGTGGGCAACTTCGGCAGATCGGCGACCGAATCGAATGCGATCTCAGGCACGGACTGGGCGGCAGCCGAAATTCCAGTAAGGAGCACGGCGGCCAGCAGAATTTGCAAAAAGGGTTTCATGAAGAGCCTTCCTATCTCCCGGCCGAAGTCTTCGCGGGTAGTGGTTCCAAAATGAGTTTTTGGACTCGCCAGGATTCAATTTCCGCAACGATAATCTCGTTTGGGTTTCGACAATCCATCATGTGAACAACCTGAAACCCTCCTAATTGCTTGCTGGCATGGCCGAACTTGCCGAGGATCGTTCCGTCCAACTCCATCTTATAGATCTCGCCGGTGATGTCCCATGACCCCGGCGTATTCCCGTTAGGGTTGGAGTTGGAGCTGAAGAGGTACTGGTGCGGCCCCGGCGAGATGCAGACCGTCCAGGACACGCCGATATTGTCGTAGACGGCTTTGGGGTTGAGGTTGTTGTCCAGGACCTGCATACGGTTGTTCGCTCGATCGGCTACGTACACGTCCCCCTTTGCATCCACCGCAATCCCGTGCGGCGTGCTGAACTGGCCGCGTTCCGATCCAGCTTTCTCGCTGCCAATCTGCTTGAGGAATCTGCCATTCTTGTCGTACTTGACGACTCTGTGATTGACGTATCCGTCCGACACGAAGATGTTGCCCTGGGGGTCCCAGGCGACATCCGTCGGACGGCCAAACAGGTACTTCTCAGCAGGCGACGCCGGGCCTGCGGGTGATGCAAGGGCGCCCGCAACTGCGTCGGGCCTGTGCCCGAGCACCATCATGATTCGTCCCGCGGGATTGAACTTGATGACCATGTTCGTTCCCTCATCGACGGCCCAGATGTTGTCCTGCGGGTCGACACGCACTGAGTGCGCGAACTCGAAGCCGTAGTTCCCCTCACCGACTTCGCGAACATACTTGCCACTCTGATCAAACTCGAACAGGCGTGTATTGGCACTGCGCGTGTAGACAAAAATATGTCCCTTGGAATTGGTCGAAACACCGATCGCTTCGCCCATATACAGTCCAGGCGGAAGCTTCAGGAAGTTTGGCACCGACTCGTAGGGAATTTCGGGCACGTTTTGCGCTTTAGCCTTGACCTGCGCGAAAACAGGGCCCACAAATAGAACCACGACGACGAAACAGGACGTCAGACATCGCCTCATTGGAGCCTCCGAATACCTCGACGAAACTTCTACTTTTGGTCTGGAGTCTATAGCAAGAATCCACCAGGTTCAATGTTTTGAGGGATTATCGATTTTTGCGATACCTCGGAACTGCAATTGCACTTACTCGTTTACTGGAATCATCTCGATTATGCCCGAGATCAGGGACACCCGATATCGAATCAGAGGAATTCGCAGCGAAGGAAAGGTACTGAAAGACCTCATTGAACACCATGCGGAAGAGGAAGAGACGCAGATGTTTCCCAAGGCCCGTAAGGTCATGGGCGTCGCCAGGCTGCGAGACCTTGGGCAGGAACTTCAGGGGCGCAAGCGAGAACTCACGGCAGAGATGTCGGAGGGCGGCATGGATACAATGACCAGACGCCGCCGGCGCGCGACCTTTTACACTGTTCGCCCCAAGATCGCATAAGGATCGTCGCGGTGGCACACGGCGTCCATGCGCAGGCCGGAATTGCCTGCGCATGGACCCGCATCTTCCAAACCCTTAGGCAGTTCGGCGGCGTTGCCCTTCGGGTGCAGGAAGTCTTTCAGTTCCTTCTCTGCCTGGTAATCACCTTGCATCTCGAGTCCCCATGGAGGATGAACGTCAATGGCTAAGTACGGCAAGAAGGCATCGGAGAAAGTTGAGAAAGCGATGCATGAACGGAAACGCGGAACACTCAAAAGCGGCAGTTCCGGCAAGAAAGTAAAAAGCCGGAAACAGGCGATCGCTATCGGGCTTTCGGAAGCGCGGCGCGCCGGGGCCAAGGTTCCGCGCAAGAAGTCTTCGTCAAAGAAAAAATAGTCTGCTGTAGCGGCGGTCTATGACCGCCGGAACCACCGCGGTCATAGACCGCCGCTACAGTCAGTCACATCTACAGAGCTCGCATGAACGCGAGAAGGTCGGCCTTCTCCTGGTTCGTCAATTTGAGTTCCAGTATCAAACTGAAAAATTCGATCGTGTCTTCGAGCGTCAGCAAACGTCCATCGTGAAGGTATGGCGGCGAGTCTTTGACGCCGCGTAATGGAAACGTTTTGATCGGGCCATCAGCGGATGCCATCTCTCCGTTGACCATGCGTGGCCTGTAGAAGCGCTCGGCTCGAAGGTTGTGCATCAGGTTGTCCGTGTAATACGGCGCAGGATGACACGTCCCACATTGCGCCTTTCCAAGGAAGAGATCCTGACCGCGCAACTCCTGTTGCGAGGCTTTCGTGGGAGCGAGCTTTCCAGTGATTCCCAGCTTGGGCGCCGGAGGAAAGTCGAGCAACTCCTGGAACTCCGCCATGAAGTGGACCTGGCTGCCACGCTCCAGAGCGTTCACGCCTTTCTTGGTGGCAATTACCGGGTCGCCATCGAAGTATGCAGCGCGCTGCTCGAACTCGGTAAAGTCTTCAACGGACTTTAGTGCCCGCTGCGAACCGAACAGGCGTTGAATATTGACACCGCGCAAGGGCGGTGTTTCGATGCGATGCCGAAACTCCTGCGGACGGATGTCTCCAACCTGGTGCTGGGCGCCGTTGGTATGCCCGTTCGCATGACAATCGAAGCAGGCAACACCGCGGCTGGGATGCTCGCTGCGACGGTCTTCGGTCTGGTTGAACTGCTGTTGTGGGAAAGGTGTGAGCAGCAACCGCAGCCCTTCAAGTTGCTTCGGATTCAGGATTCCATTGAACAACTCGTAATAGTTTTCGATGGTGACCAGATTGCCGTGACTCACATCTCCGAGATCAGGACGCGTCGTCAGGAACATGGGCGGGGGGAACTCCGGAAGGAAGTGATCGGGAAGATCGAAATCGAGATCAAAGCGCGTCAGGTCGCGTTGCTCCTGCTTGTTGATCTCATCGATCTCGAATTTCGGAAATAACATTCCGCCTTCCGGATGATTGGCGTGCGGCAACGGAAGGAAGCCCGCGGGGAAAAGATCCTTATTCTGGATCTCTTCGGGACTCAGCATGGAGAGTTTTTCCCACGTCATGCCCTTCGAGAGGTTGACGCGCACGCCTTGCTGAACGGCCTTGCCGCGCGTCATTGTGACGTCCTTCGCCGGACGGTTGCCGAGGTCGTAGCGCTGTTCCAGCAACGTCATTTGACGCTGCATCACGTCGGGTTTCGCCGCCGTCATTCGGCTCATGATGCTGGAGAAAGGTTCACGAATATCCACCGGAAGGTAGCTCGACTTCTGGTTGTTGCCATCGCGCTTTTCTTGTGACAGAGCCGTGCGAAAGGCGGCGGCCAGGCACAGGCAGCCGATCAACACGGGCCAAACTAACCGAACACTCTTATTCATTTGTTTACCTCTGAAGCCGATTTTCAAATCCGACAGACAAGGGAATAGCTATTGCGGTGTGGAGTGCACGGCTTATTCCAGATTTGTCCGCGCGGGGACTTCAGCAGGATTTCAAAGTAGTTTTCCTACAGTCCGGGGTGAGCAATGCCTGCAAAATGGAAGACTCCCTCCCCCGGATGTCACCGTTCCACCAGTGGACTGTAAGCCATGGAGGGCTCGAGTTTTGCAAACCCTCAATGAGCGATCGCCTCGATACGTTTCCATTCATCGTCGGTGACCGGCATCACCGAGAGACGCGATATCCGGACCAGCGGGAATGATGCAAACGCTTTGTCGGCCTTCACAGCCGCCAGCGTTACCGGCGACTTCAGCTTTTCTACCGGGACGAGATCGACGGCGTATAGTTTTCCCGACTTGTCCGCCGGGTCAGGGTACGGCGCGGATGCGGCCTTCGCGATCCCGACTACGGCCTTCACGTCTCCCGTGTGATAAAAGAAAATGCGGTCGCCCTTGCGCATCGATTGCAGATGTTTCTGTGCGAGCGGATTTCGCACACCGGTCCATGCTGTACGGCCATCGCGCACGAGGTCGTCAAAACTGTAGTGCGTGGGCTCCTCTTTGACCAGCCAGTTCATAATTGATCCTTTGAATGAAACGCTGAAATGACAGCCAGGCAGATCATTATAAAGTCGGACTGGTCCGAGTTGCGCCTGAAGGATCGCATCCGGCCAGGCTTGCGTGTGCTGTTTGTCGGTATCAATCCGGGCGTGCGATCGGCAATAACCGGCCACCATTTCGCGGGATATTCGAACCGATTCTGGAAACT
>QHXD01000237.1:14327-14902 GCA_003223895.1 Acidobacteriota bacterium | reverse complement strand
GGTCAGCATCAACGGCTACCAGTTCAATCATTTTTTTACACTGCTCGGCCTGCAGCCGCTCCAGGTTCCCCCGTTCTCGACGACCGTCGAGATCGAGAGCGCGGGAGTCAACCCGGATTTGACACCTTAGAACTTTATGCCGATCCAATTAATCATAGCCAGCCCTGAACCGCGCTTTCATGATTTCGTTCGCGAGCAGCTGGCGGGAATGCCGAACGCCGAGGCCCTCAGCGGGCACGAAGACATGGGTCCCAATCTCTCGGCTCGCATTTTGCACGATCTGAACGTCCACCCGCAGTCTGCAGTTCTGCTGGACGTCTCATCCGATCCCGAGCAGGGTTTGCGCGCGCTGGAGCAACTGAGGCAGGCGGTCCCCGCGCTCTACGTGATTCTTTCCGGCTTCCAATCCAGTGAAGAGTTTCTGTTGCGCTCCATGCGCCTGGGTGGCGCCGACTTCCTGCAGCAGCCGCTGAAGCGCGCGGAATTCAGCGAGGCCCTGGTTCGCCTCGAGGAGCACGCGCAACGCATCCATCGGCAGGATCGCCCGCTCGGCCGGATGTACACCTTCGTTGGAG
>QHXD01000237.1:12527-14255 GCA_003223895.1 Acidobacteriota bacterium | reverse complement strand
CGTCATCAATACTCCATGGCCGATGTCGCCGAAAATCTGGATCAGCTGGATCAGGCGATGCTGGAAGGAATCATGGCCCGCGATCCGCTTGGTTTTTCGGTATTGTGCGCGCCCGAGGAACTCGAAAGATCACGGATGATCGAGGAACAGCATCTTCGCGAGATCGGCGGTTTCCTCATCGAACACTTCGATGTAGTCGTGGTCGATGGTTCGCGTGCCCTGGACGGCCTGTTGCTGAGCTGCCTGGAACTCTCCGAATCCATTTTTGTGGTATTGACACCGGAGTTTCCGGCCGTGCGCAACGCACAGCAGTATCTGGGCGCGATGGCGCGGGCCGGCTACGGGCTGGAAGCGGTGAAGCTGGTTGTGAACCGGCACGAGAAGCGCGGCTCGCTACACGTCAGTCTGGATCAGTTGAAACAGACGCTGGGCGCGGCGCCCTTCTGGGTGTTGCTGAACCGGTACCAGGAGGCAATGCAGGCGGTGCACGAAGCCCGGCCCGTCGTGATCCGCGGGGGTACTGAGTTGGGCCGCTCGTATCGAGACTTTGCGAAGAAGATGGGTCTGGATGGCCAGCCGGCCGCGAATGGAAAGAAACCAGAAAGATGAGCCACAAGGAGGAGATTTTGAAATTGCACGAATCCTGCACCTCAAATCCGAAATTCGAAATATCAGATTGGACTGGTCGATCGCCAGTCCAATTGGAGATTTCGGTTTTCGGATTTGAGATGCAGGATTCGTCCAATTTCAAAATCTAACCGCTATGGCTTTTTATCCAACATCTCGGGCGGCTTCGGTGGAGCGTCACTCCGATCTCAAATCCAAAGTTCACCGGAAGCTGCTCCAGTCGCTCAACAGCGAAACGCTGCGGCTCATCAGCAAGGAACGGTTGCGAGGGGAGATCGGTCAAGCCGTCGAAAAACTCCTGCTTCAAGAAAATATCCCGATGACACTGCCGGAGCGAGACCGCGTCATCGAGGAAATCCTGGACGAGGTTTTCGGCCTTGGCCCGCTGGAACCGCTGATGAAGGATTCGTCGATCACCGACATCCTCGTCAACGGCTACAACAAGGTCTACGTCGAACGCCGCGGCGTGCTGCAGCGCGCGCCGATTCAGTTCAAGGACGACAGACATCTGCTGCACATCATCGAGAAAATGGTGACGGCGGTGGGAAGGAGAATTGACGAAGCGAACCCCATCGTGTCGGCCCGCCTCGCCGACGGGTCGCGTGTAACCGCTGCAATCCCCCCAGTGACCCTCGACGGGCCCGCCCTATCCATTCGCCGTTTCGGCAAGCAGGTCTTGAGCAACGAAGAATTGGTGGCGAACGGCACACTCAGCGCGCCGATGCTTCAACTGCTCCAGGGCTGCGTGCAGGCCCGGCTGAACCTGGTCATTTCCGGGGGCAGTGGAAGCGGAAAGACGACGTTGCTCAACGCTCTGTCGCGTTTTATCCCCGAAGCGGAACGAATCGTCACGATTGAGGACATCGCGGAGCTGATGCTCCAGCAGCGGCACATCGTACGGCTGGAGACGCGCGAGGCGAGCATCGAAGGGACAGGCACCGTGTCCCAGCGCGACCTGATGATCAACGCCCTCCGCATGCGGCCGGATCGGATCATCGTGGGCGAGTCACGCGGCCCTGAGGCGCTCGATATGCTCCAGGCCATGAATACCGGCCACGACGGCTCCATGACGACGATGCACGCCAACTCGCCGCGAGACTG
>QHXD01000237.1:3161-12514 GCA_003223895.1 Acidobacteriota bacterium | reverse complement strand
CGAACGTGGGACTGACCGAGCCAATCATCCGCCAGCAGGCCGCTTCGGCCATCCAACTGGTCGTTCAAATGGCAAGACTCCGCGACGGTTCCCGAAAGGTCTCCAGCGTCGCCGAAGTTACCGGATACAGCGACGAAGGCGTTGAGGTCGAAGAAATCTTCCGATACGAGCGAACGGGCCTGGACGAGTCTCGGAGAGTTGTGGGGCGATTCGTGTACACCGGATTCCGGCCGCAATTCATGAGCCGCCTGCAGGCGAGAGGTATCGAGCTGCCGGAGGCTCAGGTATTTGGTTCAGAGTAATCTGCAATGACAACACTCATCACACTGCTGATTTTCACCGGCGCTTTCGTGGCTGCCGCGGAGTACGCATGGTGGGGACCCCAGCGACGAATGCGACTCGAAATCGACCAGCGGCTCCGCGGTCTGCGCGTGGAAAGCGGACGGCGGCCCGAGTCCCTGTTGCGCCAGCAGCAGTTGCCCGGCGTCTCCTTTCTTTCGCGCCTGGAAATGATGAAGCGGCTGCAGGCCATGATCGACCAGGCCCGATTGCCCTATCGCGCGGGAAATGTGATCACGTTAAGCCTTCTGCTGCTGGCGGCCAGCTATCTGGCGCCCGATGCGTTTAGTCTGTTTCCTTTTCTAACCTTGAAGCTTCTGTTTGCCTTCGGCTGTTCCGCTCTACCCATCGTGTACATCCGCACAAAGCGCCAGCGGCGGATGCGGCAGATCGAAGAAATGCTGCCCGACGCCATTGACTTGTTCACGCGGGCGATGCGCGCCGGACACAACATCCATAGCGGCTTGCAGGTGCTGGCCGAGGAAACGCCCGAACCCCTCGGCGGGGAATTCAAGAAACTGGTGGAGGACCTGGCGCTCGGCTCCACGGTCAGTGCGGCGCTGCATAGCCTCGGCGACCGCGTGCCGCTGCTCGACTTGCGGTTCTTCTCTACCGGCGTGGTCTTGCAGCGAGAGACAGGTGCCAACATCGTTACCGTGATGGAGAATCTGTCGGCGGTTATCCGGGAGCGGCTGCAATTGCGCGCGCGCCTGCGCGCACACACCGCTCAACAGCGCTTCTCAGCCGGCCTGTTGTGCGGCCTGCCCGTGGCGACAGGCGTGTTCTTCTATTTCCTGCGTTACGACTACATCTCGGTGCTGTGGCTCACGCCATCCGGTTCGCGTTTCCTTATCTACGGCGTCGTTTCCGAAATCATCGGGATCCTGGTTCTGCGCAGGGTCGGTTCTGTGAGGCTCTGAATGGTCCTCGACTATCGGTCGCTGTTTCTGCTGAGTACTCTGACATGCGTCACGCTGCTGGTGGCGGGAGTCCACTATTATCTCCGCACACGGCAGGGCGCGCTGAGCCGCCGCATCCAGGAATTGCAGGAACAATCGATGGGCGGCGGTACCGTTTCCGGTGTGGGCGGGGACTTCTGGGATTCCCTGCTGCGATCCACTTATGGCGTAGTACTGGGAAAAGGCTGGTTGCGCCAAAAGGAACTGGAATTAATGCGGGCTGGATTCCGGGGACCCAGCGTCGTCAAAGTGTACGGGATGTTGTCGCTGCTGTTCACATTGGGATTGGTCGCGATTGTCTTGATCGCGTTTCAGGGCCAGGACCTTTCGATGTGGCTGCTGGGGCTGGCCGCTGCGTTGGTTCTAGGATACTTCATTCCCGAACAGATCCTGGTCTCTTTGCGGAACAGACACCGGCTGAGCCTGATGGCTGCCCTGCCGGATACCACCGATATGCTGAGCATCGTGTTGGGTGCCGGCCTGTCGCTGGACCAGGCGATCGCTCGCGTGGCTGAGGAGATCCGCTTCGTGTATCCGGAACTGGCGGATGAGTTCTACTGGATGACCCTGGAGGTCCAGGCCGGCCAGGAGCGTGCGGTCGCTTTCCAGCACATGGCGCAGCGCACTGGTCTGCTCGACATTCGCTCGCTGGCGAGCATGATTGTTCAGGCCGAACGGTTCGGCACCAGCCTTTCGCAGGCCCTGCGCATTTACGCGGACTCGGTGCGAACCAAGCGGCGGCTCGAAATTGAGGCCACCATTAACAAGGCTGCGGTGAAAATGGTTTTCCCGATTGTGTTGTTCATCCTGCCGGCGCTGTTTGTGGTGATCCTCGTGCCGGGTATAATTTCGATCCTGCGCGACTTACAGCTGCTGGGACAATAGGCGGCAAATAGGAGGTTCTCACATATGCTTCTGGCTCTCTGGCTGATTCAGGAAACGCCGGACGGTGGTTCCGACAGCACCACGACTATTCGCGTTGTAGCGGGCGTGCTGGCGCTGGTGTTGGTTGTCGTGATCCTTATGCGACGGAAGCGGAAGGCCTCCAAAGAGGATTGGTCTTAGCCACGCATCAACAGAACCCGGTTGCCAACTCGATCAGGATGTCGCGGCACGCGAGAACGTCTTCCTCGAAGACGTATTCCAGTGTGCTGTGAAGACCGGCCCCGCGGGGGCCGAATACGATCGACGGGATCCCTGCTTCTCCGAGTATCGCGGCATCCGTCCAGAATGTCATCCCGCCGCGCACCGGCTTCATTCCACGACCGGCCACAAGCGCTCCGATCATCTGGGGGAGATCGTGGTCTTCCGGCGTCAGGTAAGGAGGACGCGAGAAAAGAAACTTCGCCGAGGCCTTGAACTCAGGATCTTCGCTCTTCAGATCATCGAGGATCTTCTCGACCTCCAGAAATGCGCAGCGGTTGGGCTCACCCGCGATGGTCCGGCGTTCCATCTGGAGCGTGCACCAATCCGGATAGGTGCTCAGCTCGCGGCCTCCGTTGATCAGCGACGCATGGAGCGAACCCGTACCGTGGATGGGATGCGGTTTCCGTGACTGGATTTCGTGGTCGAGTTTTTCCAGCCGGGCAAGTACTCGGGCCATGCGCATGATGGCATCGCGTCCGTCAGCCGGACGGCTGCCGTGCGCAGCGACTCCTTCCGTGGTGATTTCCACCCACTCGAAGCCTTTGTGGCCGACGGCAATCTTCATGTCGGTTGGCTCGCCAACTACAGCGGCGTCGGCTTTCCATTTGGTGACCAGCGCATCTGCGCCAATGCTCGCGTACTCCTCGTCGACGACTGCAGCCAGGAGCATGCGGCCGGCAGCCAATCCGCCGTTCTCTGCAATGCGAAGGATAGCGGCAATCATGGAGGCGAGGCCGCCCTTCATGTCCTGTGACCCACGGCCGTAGATACGACCGTCCTTTTGCACAGGATCAAACGGCGCATCCATTCCAGCCACACCTACCGTATCCATGTGACCGCAAAGCATCAGCGACCGGCCCTGCTGCCGGCCTTCCAGGATTCCAATGACATTGGAGCGCCCCGCCGCCACTTCCTGGATTTCCACATCCAGTCCGCCTCGGCGCAACGTCGCGGCAATGGCATTCGCAATTTCCGCCTCTCCGCCTCCCCCCGAAGCGAGGGATGGATTCACGGAATCGATGGCGATGAGATCGCGGAGAATATCAATGGTGCGGTCTGACATACGTCTCGACGATTTTCGAAGATACGGGCCTGTTTTAACACGGTTTTCGTAGATGGTATTGATTTTTCATAGGGTTGGCCCACCACTTTTCAATAAGTTAGGCATTCCTCCAAATGGCCTGTCGCTTGCATAACCCTGGACAACGGAAAAAAGCGATGGAACGCTCCGAGTTCAAGGAGGGACCTTTGCGACGGCACATTACTCTCTCACGGGATCGAGGAATGGTAATGGAATTGGAGACAACCGGCTCCTGGCGCCCCGGCCAGCAGTACATTCTTCGATGCCACAAGACAGCCCAGACGTCCGGCCAGATTCTGGACATGAGTTTCTCGGATACGGAGTCGTGGACAGGTTTCCAATACCAGGATCACCAGTGGAGTTTTGCTGCGGACCCAGGAAATTCGGGGACAGACGTATGAATCACCTAATTAGCTTTCAAACTTCCTTTTACTGCTAATTAGGTGATTTATACGTCTGTCCCCGAATTTCTTTACTTGTACGCGATCCGGTAGATCACGCCAGCTTGATCGTCTGAAACCAGCAGCGCACCGTCCGGCATCACCAGTACATCGGCGGGCCGGCCCCAGGCTCGCGAGCCCTCAAGCCATCCTTCGGCGAAAGGCTCGTACTTTACAGCCTTGTTTCCTTCCAATCGAACCAACATGACCCGATAGCCGATCGGAGTGCTGCGATTCCATGAGCCGTGTTCGGCAACGAAAATTTGATTCTTGTACTGCGCGGGGAACATCGTTCCGGTGTAAAAGCGCATGCCGATCGACGCGCCGTGCGGTGTAAGGGTGATTGCCGGCGGCGTGAATTTGCTGCAGGGTTCGCCCCCGATCTCCGGGTCCTGGATCGTGCCGGCGTGGCAGTACGGATAGCCGAAATGCATTCCCTTATTCGGCGCGTAATTCAGCTCGTCTGGTGGGACGTTGTCTCCCATGCCATCGCGGCCGTTGTCCGTAAACCACAGTTCTTTGGTTTCGGGATGCCAGTCAAATCCCACAGAATTACGAATACCCATCGCGAAAGCCTCCAGCCCCGAGCCGTCCGGGTTCATCCGGTTGATTACTGCGTGTCGCGCGTCGGGCTTGCAAATATTGCACGGCGCTCCGACCGGTACATAGAGCATGCCGTCAGGACCGAAAGCGATGAATTTCCACCCATGGTGTTCCTCATGCGGAAACTTGTCGTTGACGACTACTGGTTTCGGCGGACTCTTCAAGTGCGACTCGATGTCGTCATAGCGCGTTATGCGAGATACTTCGGCCACATAGAGCGAGCCGTTCCGAACGGCAACGCCATTCGGCATGTTCAGCCCGCTTGCGATCTCGATTACTTCGTCGGCACTGTTGTCTTTATTGCTGTCGATTACAGCGTAGACATTTCCGGCGTTCATTGAGCCGACAAAAAGCGTGCCGCCCGGCCCAAGGGCCATCTCGCGCGCGTTCCGGACGCCGGATGCGTACACGCTGATGCTGAATCCAGGCGGGAGCTTGATCTTCTCCAGGGAAACCGGCTGGTTGCCCTGTACGGCACAGGCAGCAAGCCCGACGATCGAGAACAAAAGGGCAGCCCCGATCCGTCGCATCATTTTTTCTCCTTATATGCAGAACGATTCTTGCGGATCTGATCGGCGTGGTTGTGAGCATGGTCCGAGTAGATTTTCAGCCATGTTTCGGTCGAATACGGGCCGCTTTCCGAATGCTCACCCGCACGTTTCCAATCTGCTTCGGTCATCAGGTCCAGAAGCTGAGCGCTCGTCGCCCTTGCGGCTTCGAATGCCTTGAGCGCCGGCTCCGTCGGCCGCTTCGAATACTGAAGCCTCTTCGCAAATTCATCCTGGTCGTATCCCTGAATGTATGGCTGGTGCTCGACGAGCAACTTCCGCAGGCGAATCGCGCCGTTGGTCTCGCTGTCGGCCAGATGATGCACAATCTCACGCGCGCTCCACTTGCCGGGCTCGCGTTTGAAATCCCACTCTGCGTCAGAAATACCTTGCAGCGCGTCGGCAACCTGCTTATAGCCGTCTTTGTACTTTTTGATGAGAGCGGCCCGTTCCTGCGTTGTCATTTCGAAGTCTCCGTCCTCTGGTAGCTGGATTGCAACCTTTTCTAATGATTCGGGCACAGACGTCTTAATACCCTATTACAATTATCCTCGACTGCAATTGGGGATTCATCACACGTCTTTCCCCGAAATTATCACTCTAAACGGGAGGAATTGCATGGCCTCTGAAGGCTTTCACGAATCGTCTCAGGATTTGAAACCCCAAACCCGCGACATGCATCGGGCGATCGTGAGCCTGATGGAGGAACTGGAAGCTATCGATTGGTACCAGCAACGCGTCGATGCCGCAGGAGATGACGCGCTTCGGACGATCCTCGCTCACAATCGCGATGAGGAAAAGGAACATGCCGTGATGGTACTCGAATGGATACGCCGCCACGATCCTGTCTTCGATAAGCAGATGAAGAAGTACTTGTTTACCACCACCCCGATAACCGAACGTGCTGAAGAGCCGAATGCTGAAAAGCCGAACGAGGAAACGACCGGAGGACGAAGATGGAATGGTTGAGACGCAATGCCGCCCCGCTGTCTGAGAAGGTCTGGAAAGAAATTGACGAGATCGCCGCTGCGATGTTCAAGCAAACCGTCGTCGCCCGCCGTATTGTGGACTTTGACGGACCGCGCGGGTGGAACCACGTGGCCACTCAACTTGGCACGTTCAAGCCCGCGAAGGAACCACAATCGTCTCCCAAAGTTCGACTTTCAATCCCTGATGTGATGCTGCTCACCGAAATTCGCTCGGACTTCACGATTTCCTGGGCCGATATCGACATATTCGAACGCGTTGGGCCAACACTCGAGTCCAAGGCGATCGAAGATGCAGCCAGAGAGACCGCGCTGGCGGAGGATAGTCTGATTTTTTTCGGCAGCTCCTACAGTCCCGGCATTCTGAAGGGCCACGACAGCCCGCGCGTTGCGCTTTCCGACTGGTCCGTACCGGGTCGTGTCGTAACGGATCTGGAGAAACTCGACTCGCTGGGAGTCAAGGGCCCATACGAGGTGGTGCTGTCCACCCAGCACTACTACTCTTATCTCCGCCAGACGGGGGATGGAGGCGGCTACCCCGCCGCCAAGCAGCTCGGAATTGTGCTCGCGAAGGTCTACAGTTCTCCTGTCATCAACGGCGCAGCCTTGTTTTCTACGCGAGGCGGGGATTTTCTCATCACTGTCGGCGGCGATTTTATCGTGGGGTATCGCTGGCACGACGACACGTCGGTGCACCTGTTCTGCGTTGAAACCATCGCGGCGCAACTCCAGACGCCGGAAGCCGTGTGTCTCATTCGCCCCGATTGATATTCCGGATATAATGCCGCTCTTGTGAGGAGGAGTTGCCATGGTCGTAGTGCAGCGGAATGAGGTCAGCCGCAGTCGATTTCTGAGCTTTCTGGCGATCGTTCTTGCCGCCGTAGTCCTTTTCGGCATAGCGCTTACCTTTCCGGGACGTTCGCAGGCGGTTCAGCTTGTGCTGGTAACCCTCGCCTTGATCGCGTTGGTCGCCATTATTCTGGCGGTTATTCAGCTTTATGTGCATCCCCGGCGCAGCCAGGTTCTTCTGTTCAACCGGGATGAGGAAATGATCGTGGCGACTAACGCGTTGCACGAGGGGTTCAAGCTCCGATTCCTTCGCGATATTCTGGGAGAACACGTGGCATCCTTCAGCGACGAAGAGCGGGCGCGCTGGAAAAATCTCGAGGCGGACGGCTTCTACGCCGCTCTATACGTGCGGAATGTCCGAAAGCTCATGATGCTGCGGCTTTGCACGATGCTTTTCGACGACGTCTTCGTTGCCGACCGAAACGATCGTTGGGAGCATCACGATTCCTCGAGTACGGCGGAGCCGTCATACTCCAAGCGGGAAATGCCGCGGCGGCTGAAGAGCAAACCCCTGTAGCGGCGGTCTATGACCGCCGGCGCTACAGCAGGTTGCGCGATCGTCGGCGGTCATAGACCGCCGCTACAGGTATAGATTATTCTTGACGTAACCGCGCTGGCCGATATAAGTTTTTGCTTTGTTTTGTTGCTCTTTGTTCTTTTTAACCTGTACGTGGCGATTTAGGCAACTTGCTCCACGTAAAAAACTGCTAAACAGCTCCGAAAGGGTTGAGAAAAAGCCCCGTGCTAGTTTGGCACGGGGCTTTTTCATTTTTGGAAAGGTGGCTCCAATGAGCTTCGTCAAGGTTCTCAAGTGCCGCGAATGCGGACGTGAATACCCGGTCAAGCTTCTGGCCGGCTGCGAGGACTGTTTCGGTCCCCTTGAAGTGGACTATCACTACGATGCGATCGCCGATGTTCTCACGCGCGATGTGATCGCTTCACGTCCCAAATCCATTTGGAAGTACCGCGAACTTCTACCTCTGGAGTCCGATCCGGTTGTCGGTCTTTCGACAGGCGCGACTCCGCTGGTTCGCGCGGAACGGCTTGGACGCAAACTGGGAATCGACAACCTCTATCTCAAGAACGACGCCGTGAATTCACCCACGCTTTCTTTCAAGGATCGGGTCAGCGCCGTGGCGATCAACAAAGCACTCGAGTTCAAGCTCGAGGCTGTGGGCTGCGCCTCGACCGGGAACCTGGCGAATTCGGTCGCGGCCAATGCGGCGGCGGCGGGTTTGCCATCCTTCATCCTGATTCCGGACAACCTGGAACACAGCAAAGTGGTGGCAACGTCGATCTATGGCGCGCGCCTGATCACAGTGAAAGGTAACTACGACGCCGTGAACCGTCTTTGCAGCCAGATCGTGGACCGGTATCCCTGGGGGTTCGTGAACGTCAACCTGCGGCCGTTTTATGCCGAAGGCTCGAAGACGATGGGCTACGAGATCGCCGAGCAGCTGGGGTGGCGTGCACCGGATGCAATCGTTATCCCCATGGCGGGCGGTTCGCTGATCGGAAAGGTCTACAAGGGCCTCAAGGAGCTTCAGAAGATCGGCCTGTTGAAGGATTCAACGGTTTCACGGCTGTATGGCGCGCAGGCTGCGGGGTGCAACCCTATCATTGATGCGGTGAAACGGGGAACTCGCGAGATTCGGCCGGTGAAACCGAATACGATTGCGAAGTCGCTCGCCATCGGCAACCCGGCCGACGGTTACTATGCGGCGGGCCTGATTCCCGAAAGCGGCGGCTGGGCGGAGGATGCGACGGATCCGGAAATCGTCGAAGGCATCCAGTTGCTCGCCGAGACAGAAGGAATATTTACGGAGACAGCTGGCGGGGTGACTATCGCCGTTACAAAGAAACTCCTTCAGCAAGGCCGCATCAAATCCGGCGACCTCACTGTACTGGCCATCACCGGCAACGGCCTCAAAACGCTGGATGCTCTGCCTTTGGAAACTCTTCAGGCCATTGAACCCAAGCTCGCGGCATTCGAAGAAGCATTGGGAGGTATTTATCATGTCGCTTAAGGTCGTCATTCCGGCGCCGCTCCGGAAATTTACAAATGGCGCGGAATCGGTGGAAGTTGAAGCCGCGACCGTGCAGGAAGTGCTCAACAACCTCGACTCAAAATATCCCGGCTTTCGCGCCAGCATCTGCGACGAAAGCGGTTCGCTCAGGCGCTTCATCAACATCTACATCAACGGCGAAGACGTCCGGTTTCTGGAGAATCTGGCAACGCCGGTGACGGACGGCGCCGAAGTCGCAATAGTGCCCGCCATCTCCGGCGGAAAGTAGCCGCGAATTGTTCAGATTGCACGGATTTAATCCGTGCAATCTGATGAATCCGTGGCTAGACTGCTTGTTTCTACCCCAGCCCCCTGGATAACACATACCACGAAGAA
>QHXD01000237.1:0-3120 GCA_003223895.1 Acidobacteriota bacterium | reverse complement strand
ACCGTACATTCTTGCGGACACGCTGGATACCGCCGTATTTCAGACTCGCATGCTTTCGGACAATGAAGTCCCCCCCATCGCCGCCGCCGGAAACAGTGCAAATGCAACGATCACTGTGCACGTCACCCGCGATGCAAGAGGCAATGTCAGTGCGGCCACAGTCACCTTCGATATCGACTATACCGTTACGTCGAACCTGACCTTCACCGGACTTCACATCCATAACGCTCCGGCAGGGCAAAACGGATCTGTTGTAATAGACACGGGTATCTCCGCAACAAACTCCGTCAACGCCACTAGCGGCAGCGGCAGAATTTCTCGAACGGTGAATTACAGCACCACCGATACGACGGGCGTCCGGTTCGTGACCGGTCTCCTGGCCACTCCCGAAAACTACTATGTCAACATCAACACGACGACGAATCCCGGAGGGTTCATGCGCGGACAGCTACGGGCCAACAGACTCATGCTCCGTCCTGTCATGAGCTCGGCGTTTGAAGTGCCTGCCGTCGCCCTGGATGCCGAAGGCGCGGCGCTTGTCGATATTCAGGTCATCCGGGATCCGGCGACCGGATTGATTACGTCCGGCACGGTGGTATTCGATGTCGATTATCGATTCCCGAGCGCTGTCACGATCACGGGCCTGCACCTCCGTAACGCTGCAGCCGGCGTCAATGGACCTGTCGTCATCGATTCCGGTGTCAACGCGACCACGACTGCAATCGCCAACGTCACAAGAGGGAATATCTTCCGTATCGCCGAAATCAGCGGTTCCAATACGGCGGGTCTTGCCGCACTCACCGGCTTGATGAGTGATCCCACGCAGTTCTACATCAACATGCAGACCACGGTGAACCCTGGAGGTGTCATTCGGGGGCAGTTGTCAAAGAATGTTTTTGTCTTCTTCAATCTGATGACGCAAGCTGAAGAAGTACCCCCTTCGGGAACGGTCGGCACAGCCAATTCGATGACGTATGTTCGCCTGGATCGCGACTCGACCGGCAACGTGGTCAGCGGAGCGATCAGCTTCAATGTGAACTACAACAGCGGCACCACCGCGACCACGGTAACGGGTCTTCATATCCACAATGGTAAGTTCGCAACGAATGCTGCGGTCGTCCTCAATTCAGGCGTAGCGTCGCTCCCGATTGGTGCCGGCGGCGCCTCGATCAGTCGCGGAGTTGAAATCTCGGGAACCACAGTCGATTTTCTGAGGGGTCTCATCGAGAATCCGGAGTTGTACTACATCAACCTACACACGACCGAGTTTCCTGGCGGGATCGTCCGGTCCCAGATGGCTCGCGAGACATACCATTTCAAGGCGAATATGAGCACAGCTAATGAAGTGCCGCCTATAACGGGTGTCGACACCGCGGCAACCGGCTGGATCACGGCGAAAATCAGCCGGGATGCGAATGGGGTCCTCAACGGCGGGACAGTGACCTTCGATGCAAACTTCACGAACACCGGACCCATTACGTTCACGGGCTTCCATATTCACTATCCTGGCATTGCCGGCGTAAACGCCAGCGTCATTATCAACACGGGTCTCAGTGCGGCCGCTCCTTTTGATAGCCCGGGCGGGAGCGGCAACATTACTCGTGTTGTTGACGTGCCGAGCACGAGTACGGCAGGACTCGCAACCCTCAGTGCGCTCATTTCCGCCCCCGACACTGCATATGTAAATCTTCACACCACCCAGTTTGGCGGTGGTGTGGTGCGCTCGCAGATGTTTCCTGTGCTCAATGCGGTGCCGCAGGTGGCGGGCGGAGCCGATTGGATTTCGTCCATTACCATTAGTAATCCGTCTACGACCGCGGCGGTACAGGGAATCGTGGACCTGTTCCAGCCTTCGGGCAGCGCGTTCCCTGAAGCGATCTCGGATCCAAACATGTCATTCCTGATTCCTCCGTCAGGATCGGTCACGTTCAACACCAACAACCAGGGCGTCACACTGGCCGCGGGGTTCGCGCGGATTTTTTCGAACGGGAATGTCAACGTAGCGGTTCGATATTCCTATCCGGCGTTTACTTCGGCTGTAACCCCGGCGACGACCGTCACGTCTCGCTCTATCCGGATTCCCGTTTCCGTCGGAACACCGAGCCTCATTTCAAACACCGGCATCGCGCTACTTGCGAACACGGCGGGAACGTGGACTCTCGCGCTGACAGACCTCAATGGCGGTGCATTCGCAGGGGGCAGCCGGACAGTCGATGTGGCAGCAGGTCAGCAAGTCGTGGGCTTCGTTAGAGATCTTTTGCCCGGCGTCTCATCGCCTTCATTCACGGGAAACCTGACCATTTCCATCAATGCGGGCACGATCTCCGGCCTGGCAATGCAGTTTGATGGGACTCTGGCACCCGTGACGCTCACGGCGCTGCCGTAATCTCCACTGTAGCGGCGGTCTGTGACCGCCGGCGATCTCGCAAATTCAAGATCCCCGGCGGTCATCGGCCGCTACAGTGCTACTCCGCGGCGCCCAGGAGCGCGAAATCTCCGGTCGGCTGATCTAAGCCCGACGGACCGGGCTCCGGTGTCACCGCTGCCGCGCCAAGATCGCCCAGGCCGCCGGGAAGTTGGATGTTGGTTTCGTAAGAGCCATCGGACTGAGTGGTGAAGACTGCCGCCTTCACCGGCAAGGCGCCCCTGGGGACATACCAGAGTTCATAAACCATGTCTGCGGGCAGCTGCGGCAGATTACGAACCGAGAATGCCCATCGCCCGTTCGCCTGGTCCCAGAATATTCTGCCGCTTGCACCGACATTGGTTCCCTGCCCGGCGAGGTTCAAGATGCGGACATCCGGCGCCGAGATCGTCGCAATGTAACCTCTCTGCTGAGACACTTCGACTTCAAGCTGTGAAATTCGACTGTTGAGCACATCGGCCAGCCGCTGCAGTTCGTTGTTCGCCCGCACCGCAGCCCACATCACTACAAGAGAAGCGACGGCGGTTGCGCTCGTCAGCAGCTCGAGCCAGCGCCGTCGAAGGAAAGATGGCCGCGGGCGCACGGGCGCCGCACTGCGAGCCTGTTCCATCAACCGGACCTTCACCGAGGGAGAGGGCGACGCCGAAGGAACGCCGGTGGCCACGAGCGCCATGACAGCCCGGAGTTCATTGACT
>QHXD01000236.1 GCA_003223895.1 Acidobacteriota bacterium | reverse complement strand
TTACGGCCTGATGCCCCTCACCGTCGGCGGTCCTTCGAGAATTTTCGGGATCTCTGGAAACAGCTTCGCCGACTGGATGAAACCGGGGGTTCGCGGTGAGCCGACGGCGATCGAATTTATCGGTAAGAAATCGCCGAAGTCCGGCACTCCGTGGTATTCCGACGACTGGAATAATTTCGGCCCGGCGCTTGGGTTCGCCTGGCAGGTTCCGTGGTTTGGCGGCAAGACAACCATTCGCGGTGGATATCAGATGACCTACAACGCCGGGCAGGTTGCCAATGCGATCACCCAGGAAAACGTCGTGCCGAGCAGCACGAACCAGGCCACCTATGCCGGCGACAGCATCAACGCGTACCTTGATCTCACAAAGCTATCGTCGCTCATCCCTGTAGCCAACATCATCAGGCCGATGCAGCCCATCCCCGTCTCGGATCGAACCCAGCAGGTTTACAATCCGCAGCCGAACCTGGTGAACCCGTACGCTCAGAACCTTACACTCTCCGTGACCCGAAGCGTCAGCTCGAACCTGACGGTCGATCTGCGATACATCGGGACGCTGGGCCGGAAGCAGTGGAACGCGGCCTTCCAAATCAATCAGCCCAATTTTCTCTACAACGGATTGAAGGAAGCTTTCGATGCGGCGCGGGCAGGCGATGACAACAGTCCGGCTCTGCAGGTCCTGGAAAACATGTTCAGGGGGATCAACATTGCCGGAGCCGGCTTTGGGCCGGTGGGTTCGACCTTCAATGGTGTTCGGCAGACGGCGGGAATGCACCTGCGGGCGTCGACTGCAACGACTGCCGGGGTGACGACCGGCAATCTGCAGAGCCAGCTCGCCAACGGGAATTACGCCAATGCGGCATCCATATTGAACACGATGAACTACGCAAGCGCGACCAATCCCACCTTGCCGCCCATTCCGGCGGGCGTTAATGGCGGTGTCCTCCGATTCAACGGACTCCCGGAGAACTTTATCGTCACCAATCCCCAGTTCAGCAACGTGTACATGATCGCTAGCGTCAACAGCAACAACTACCACTCCATGGAAGCGCAGGTCACCATGCGGCCGACGCATGGCATCAGCATGCAGTCGACGTATACGTTCAGCAAGAACCTCGGGATTTTTGGCCAGGTCGGGAGCACTTACACGAACGCTGCAGATCGCCATGCCGATTACGCCGTGCTGGCGGACAGCCGCAGCCACGATTTCCGGACCAACGGAACATTCGCTCTTCCATTCGGACCCGACAAGCGGCTCTTCGGCAAGAGCAACGGAACCGTGGCACGAATCCTCGAGAACTGGCAAATGGGTTGGATCGTGAACGTGAACAGCGGCCAGCCAATGAGCATCGCTGCCCAGAACAATCTTTATGCCAACGGAACGGCGGATATCGTCGGACCGTTCGACACGGCCGGGAAAGTCCAGTGGAAGGCCGACAGCGGGAATTATTTCATGGGGGGCGCGTTGACACAGGTCCGCGATCCGCAGTGCGCCAGCGTCACGACGCAGCAAAACCTCCGAAACTCATGCACAATCAACGCCGTCGCGGATTCCAAGACCGGCCAGGTCCTTCTTCAGAATCCCCTTCCCGGAAGCCGAGGCACGCTTGGCATTCGCTCGATAGAAGGACCGGGGATCTGGCGCTTCGACGCGAATCTGAGCAAGCTGGTCAAGATCAGTGAGACCAAAAGCCTGCAATTCCGTATGGACGCAACGGATGTACTCAACCATCCCGAGCCCAACACGGCCAATACGGCGGCTTCGAGCCTCATTCTGGATATCAACCAGCCCAACTTCGGTCTGATCACCGGCGTGAATGCGAAGTCCACGCTGCATCGTCAATTCCAGGCGCAGCTTCGCTTCAATTTCTGAATCCATCAGCCCGCCGCGCAATCGGCGGGCTTCAGTAGCTGTACGTCAGAAACGTTCTCCGGACTCTGATTCGAGCCAAGCTGCATCTACCAGATCCTGAGGCCTACCTGCGGCCTTCTTATTCATGAGGAGATCCTGCCGGCCAATTACCGGAACATTCACGCCTTCAACTTGGATACTAAGCCGATTGGGATAGGCGTTCTCGAATGTCGGACTCGAACTTCAGGTTGGCGACGCTTCATGTGGCTTAGGATAGCATGGTGCTACTTCTCCATTGGACCAGGAGATGTCAGTCTCTTAGATTAATCTAATGAGGTTCGGGGCAAGGAAAACCTGGTTGCTTGTGGTGGTGCTCTTTGTTGTTCGGGCCGAGCCGGCTGAGTCCACCATCGGCCAGTACTCGATTCAGTTCAAGGAGCATCTGAAGATTTCAAACGACCTGAAACTGACGGGCGGCCATGCTTCGTCATCGTTACGGTTTACGTGCGAATCCACCTGGAAGCCAATTGCGGGCAGTACTCTCCATCTTTTCATCGCCCATTCGCCGGATTTGGATGGCAGTCGGTCTTTTCTCTCGATCATATTGAACTATGGGGTCCTGCGAAGCCTCCGGCTGGACGACCATAATCAATCCGTGACCGAAGTAACAATCCCGCTTCCGCCTGAGATGTTGCGGCTGGAAAACGAAATTGTATTTTCGGTCGAACAGTTTCCCGGAGGGCGCAAGGCGAGCGAAATCTGGACTGCCATCAAGCCGTCTTCCTTCCTTAGCATTGAATACGAGGAAAAGCGTCCAGCGTTGGATTTGCGCCTGCTACCGTCGCCCCTGGTGGATTCTCACAGCTATCGTCCCAAACAGTTATTCGTTCTGCTGCCGGGCCAGCTTTCATCGCAGACACTGGAAGCCACTGCGCTCCTGATTGCGAACTATGCTGCTGACATTGGAGAAGCGTTGACGGTTCGAACTGTCCGGTCAATCGACGCTGCATCGGGCCATCTGCTCATGGTCGGCACACCAGACGAACAGCCGCTCACGCTCCTGGAAAACCGCCTGCCATTTGGTCTGTTCCGGGTCGGGAATAAAATTCGGCTCGGCATGAACAACCACGGGCTATTCGAAGCCGGCGAAGGAGTCGTTGCCCTGATTGAAGGATCGGAGAAAACCTTCAATCCGATTCTGCTGGTGACGGGAAACAGTCCGGCGGCCGTCTCGAGAGCAGCAGGCAAACTCATCGAGGGTCATTTTGAAGGCCCAGGCACGTTCGCGAGAATTTCTCAGAATGGGCGTACAGACCGTTTGCCGCCTCGCGACTGGAAGGGCTTTCTGCCGCCGAGCAACCACTTCACGCTTGCCCAAATGGGGCTAAGAGAATTGAAGATCGATTCTCAGAATGATTTCTCGTTATCGCTTCCGCTTTTAGCAACTCCGGACGCGCAGTTCCTGGAATACGGACACCAGATGACGCTGGAGTTTAGATTGAACCCGGATGTCAGCGTCGAAAATACAACTCTTGACGTTCACTTGAACGGCGCGATGTTAGGTCGATTTGAAATTGCAGAGTTCTCTGCGGGTTCGAGAACATCGATCCATTTCAAGATTCCCACACATCTGCTTCGCCGGCAAAATGTCCTGAACATGAGGTGGCGAGGCCTGGATGGCGCACAAGGAAAGGATCCGGCGGCGTGGCTTCTTCCAAGCAGCGCCGTCGACTTGCCACGCGATTACAGGTCGGATCTGCCGGACCTTGGACTTTTGCAATACGGTATGTTTCCCTTCGGCTTGAGATCGGATCTTTCCGACACCATCCTGGTGGTCCCGGATGATTCGGCTGACGAAGTGGCCGCCGCGGTTTTCGAACTTGCCGGGTTGCTTGGACGACTCGTTCCATCAGATCGATTTGCTTTTGGTGTGAGGCATCTGGCGGAGTTGAACCAGGAATCCAGGCTTTCCTCGCACATGATCGCATTCCGAATTGGTGAACTGCCGAAAGGGATGTCATCGAAAGGGGCTGTCGCAGCAATTCAGGAGACCGTCTCACCGTGGAACTCGCGCAGATACATGCTCAGCATTACATCAACTTCGCCGCCGGCGCTGCATGCCGCTATCAAAACTGTTTTCTCAGAAGCTACATTGAAGGAGCTCCACGCCGATACGGCTTACATCTACTCCGGCAGGGTGTCTTCTTTCAAAACAGTTCCGGTACAACAGATTTATGAATATTCCTACTTCACCCATCTGGAGGCGTGGTTAGGGGAGAATTGGATCGCGTTCCCGGTGATTCTTACAACTGTAAGTTGCCTTCTATTCCTCGGCTTGAGGCTTGCCCTGGCACAGTACAAGACCCGAAAATACGCTGCCTAGCCGCGAAGCGAGGGCGAGGAAAATGGATTCCCCTCCTTGAAAAGGAGGGGTGGCCGTGCCATCAAAAGAAGAATCCGTTCCGAATTGGCACGGCCGGGGTGGTCGCTCACAGGTCACGTTGCAGTATGCGTTTTGCAACATGGCGTGTAAGCGACCACCCCGTCTGCGCCTTCAAAGGTAGCTTCGCGGCATTTTATTGATGGCGCAGCCACCCCTCCTTTTCAAGGAGGGGAATCCATTTTCCCGTTTTGGCAACGCCTATGATTTTAAAAGCTCGAGCGGACCCAGAAATCCGACGTAGACTGCCGACCCAAACCAGGCCCAGTTCTGAAGGTAATAACTGTTTTTGTCGGCCCAGATTCCTTGTGAATATGCTGCCTCGAGCTTTTTGTGCATCGCCTCATTGTGCATGACGCACATGAGCGTCGACAGCATCTCCAGCGATCCATATCCAACGAGAGGTTTTCCGGCAGGCGAAATGACCGCAGGCAGCCTCTGGTGCTTTTCCCATTCTGCGGAAATCCATTTGAGACTCTCGCGAAGGTACCGGTCCGCTCGCGGCTCTCCAAAAAGCTCACGATCTACCTCGATGCGCCAAAACACCCGAAATGCATCATATGAAAACGCGGCGTCTTTTTCAGAAGCACGAGTAATTTCACCGGTGTTCGTATTCAGTTGGACCCAATCCGCGGGCAGGCCGGTGTTTGCGAAACCGGACACTGTCCTCAGAAGGTCGTAGGAGGTGTCAACCAGGCCGGCCCAATCCGAGGTACTGTCAAATCCGGCGAAAACGCGATACGCATATGGTGCGTAGTAAGAAGGATTGATTCGGCAGATCTCGCGCTTGCAGAGACTGTCCCCGGCGAGCAAGTATCGACGGCCGGCAACCTCCACGGTGCCGAGTGTCCAGAGATCTCGAAGGACTGCTCGAGCGTGGTTCGCGTACTTCTCGTCCTTCCAGACACGCCAGGCGAGTATCAATGCCAGTGCAGCGTCCTGGTCGGCGTCGGAAGCGAAAGCTTTGTCCATAATGCCCCAGTTTCCCCGCGAGTCTTTTCCCCATTTCCATGCCCACAAATTGTCGCTGCGAATTCCCGAATTCAAATTGTTCAAGGCCCAATTGAAAGTCTTATCAAAACTGTCGCGGTCCCCGATCCAGACCGCGCGCAGCATTGCATAAGCCTGGCCTTCCGATGTCGAGATGCCCGCCGCACTGTGGTCGATGACCCGGCCGTCCCCCTGGATGAACCGTTGCACATAGGCATTCCAGCTTTCTTTAAGTATCGAAGCCGCCGCGCGCGGTTCGCCGGCAGACCGGGATTTGCCTTTGTCGCAAGCGGACAGGCCAAATAAAAAGACGAAAGAGAAAATAACTGCGCTGCTCTTAAGAATGTCCATGTTCGCTCACGGATGGAGCCGAAATTCTCCAAAAGGTGGTGACGAGATTCCAAAACGAACGCCACACTCGGTCTTTCGGATAACTTTGTTCCGCCCAGCTTTCATCTCCGCTGAACATCAACTGAACCAACTCCTGGCGCATCTTCGAATCGGTTTGCACAAAACTAAAGGCAGCCTCAACATCTCCGGACTTCCCCGGCCGGGACCACACATTAGCGGCGACGGCGAGAACTTCCGGCCCAAAATCACTGCGGATTGAAACCTGCACGACGCCGGAAACGTCAATGGCTCTGTCAATGACGACACGGACGCCGCTCTCGCTGAGGTCTTCTGAACGGCAGGCGATGGTTCTATCCTGAAAAGTCAAGGTACACGGATAGAACCGCCGGACTCTTGGTGCCGCTCGACGCTGAGGCTGCTCGTATGCGACGCATGCCGCCGCGATCAACGTGACGAAATTCACGAGAGCCCAGACGCTATTGATGAGAACGGCATCGAGTTCAGCAGGATCGGCACCGTGCCAACCGTATGCCAGAAGCCTTACAGGAAAGGCAATCATCAACGCAAGCGCAGACAATCCCAACAACGCCAGAGTTGGCCAGCTTGTCTCATAATCAAAGCGGGCGTTATCGAGATTGGTTCCCTTGTCGGTGACATTGAACTTGCCGAGTCTTGGATTGATAAGCGCCAGCAGGGTCACGACCGCTGTGTATGGAGCGATCGACACTTCATAAACTCCGGAACAGAATGAATGCCTGTAGTTTCTACTTATAGTGGAGTTCGCGATCATGGATAGTCCGATGTGCGGAAGAATGTATGCAATCACCGCCGGCACATCGGCTTTAATCGGATGGATACCGAACAGTAAGAAGCTCAGTGGAGCCAGGATCATAATGAGCCGCGGCATTCCGAAAAAGAA
>QHXD01000256.1:6582-9554 GCA_003223895.1 Acidobacteriota bacterium | reverse complement strand
TATGCCAAGTACACACACGAGAACAAAGGCAATTTCTGAAGCTCTCATAAAGCGCAACATAGATTTTCCCCCCTCGATAATGTGTTCCGTCCCGGCATGCAAACATACTGGTAGCCGGAAACGTCGTGGTTTTGCGCCATATGCTTACACCGAATAAAGCGCTGCGAAAAGAAAAAATTCTTACCAACTTCTGGCGCGAACACGCCAGACTTCGCGGGGCCGCCCAAACGCAAGCCGCTTCCCCCAGGTTGTTTCGTAAGCACAGAGGTCCAGCTGCGGAATTCCCTCCGCGGTTATGATTTGAAGTCCGGCTAGCGATGAACAGGCGTGAAGGCTCGCGGGATGCCCAGCGATAAGGTCCGCGGCCATCCCCACTCCCCAGATCGATGTGAACGCGCCCTTGATAAGGCGCGAGGTCCGATCAAATCTAGGTACTACCTCGGATGGCGATTCCGTTATGGGTGACAACTCGCATGATTTGTAATTGTACGCTACCGGTCTTTGAGCTGTTGTGGCGCGAATAACGGCTCACACGGTGAGAAGAAGGGCAGGTAAGGACACTCTGCATCTCCGCCGTAGTATTCCTTGCGGGCACGAACCTGATACTGGGGATTCTTGATGCGAATACGAATGCGGTGCCATTTATCGTCATTCAGGGGATGGGAGGGATAGTAACCGATGCTGTACTGGTTCCGGAGTTCGGAGGCGATTTCATCCAAGGCCTCTTGAATTTGATTTGTGCGGCTGTCCTTTTGTCCCGATACGAGCCATGCTTTGCCGCCGCTGGAATCGGCAAATGCATGAAGAACGTCCATGTCGACGCTTTCGGCACTGCCCTTGGCTGTCGGCGGTTCACTTATTGTGCCCAAACCAGACGGAGCGATCCCCAGTGCATAGACCAGCAGCTCGGATTCGCGCACGGCGAGTGCAGCCGATTCGAAGCTGTTGCTGCTCAAAGTATCGTCGCCGTCAGAAATCAGAAGGATCGCTTTCTTCTGGTGCTTACCGCTTTTGATCTTCCGAAGCCCCGCGACCAGCGCGTCATATAGAGCGGTGGAGCCATGCACGCCGCGGCCCCTGAGGACTCTGGCAAGCTTTTCCCGATCGCTGGTGAAATCCTGCTGCAGGACGGGCAAGGTCGAAAAAGTCATCAGGAAAACGTCATCGTCGGCATGGATCGTTCGAATGAAATGCTCAACCGCCGACGTGGCAGTACTGATCTTCGGTTCCATGCTGGCGCTGGTGTCGAGAACGATACCGACGCTTACCGGTAAATCCCTGGCCTGGGTGAAGTGCGCGATAGTCTGCGGCTCGCCATCCTCTTCAACAATCAAATCGTCTGGCGACAGGTTGGCGACATATCGTCCTTTATCGTCTGTGATCGTGGCTACCACATTGACGAGCGGAACATCCACTTTGAGCTGTAGAAGACAGCCGATCAAGCCCAAAGCCAACCAACCCATGAAGCGGGAGATTAAACACAAAGACACAAAGACACAAAGAAATTCGGCAACCAGGGGTCTGACCCCTCATTTCCCCATTTTTCTTGACGCGGTCCGCGCGCTTCCATACTTTGGTCCTTTCTTTTCGAACGGGGAATAATACATGCGACATCATTTGATCGCCTTTGCGTCCGTGTTGGTCCTTCTGCCGATTCTGGCAGCAGGGCAGGGCCGGGGAGGCCCGCGGGCGCCGGCCAAACCGACGCCGCATTGGCCGGACGGCCGCGTCAATCTCGGTCCAATTCCGGGAGCCGCCGGACTCTGGTTTCCGATTGATGCCCGAATTTCGGTGCCGGACAGTGGAGTGGGCAGGGGCCCCGGAGGTCCTCCGGGCGCTCCGCGGTATCCGAATCTGAAGTACAGCCAGGTTCCGTTTCAGCCCTGGGCAAGAGCGCTGCTCGATTATCGCCTCGACAATGCCTTCGAGCCGCACACGCGCTGCAAGCCCTCCGGTGGTCCGCGCCAGCCCATGACGCCTTATGGCGTCGAGTTCGTCGACATCCCCGAAATGAAGCTCATGTACCTTATGGACGAAGGCGGCCCTCACACCTGGCGGACGATCTACATGGATGGTCGGGAGCACCCCAGGAATCTCGTTTCGAGTTACTACGGCCACTCCGTCGGCCGCTGGGAAGGCGAGACGCTCGTGGTCGACAGTGTCGGGTTCAACGAAGCGTTCTGGCTGGATCGGGAAGGGTCGCCGCACACCGAGCACCTTCACATGATCGAAAAATTCACCCGCACCGACATGAACACGATGAAGTACGAAGTGACCATCGATGATCCCGGCGCATACACCGCCCCCTGGACCGGTGGTTTTTACATGCAGTGGACGCCGGACGTCGAGTTGTTTGAATACATCTGCCAGGAGAATAACTTTGCGTCAGGTTTGATGGTCGGCGCCGGCGAATCGATCGATCGCGCCAGCCGAATTATTCCTTAAGGAGACTCGAGATGCTTGTCACCGTAGTTCTTGCGCTTGCCCTCCAGGCCGCTCCTGCGAAACCCAACTTCACAGGGGTCTGGGCCGGACCGGGCTTTACTCACAAAGTTGGACCCAACGACACCGACACTTCGAGTGTCCGCGTGTACGACTCAAAAAACTTTTCCTCGTTCAAGCCCGGCGGAGAAGCGTTATTCAAGCGGAAACCGACTGGGGACGAGACCAAAGACGACCCGACCGCGTTCTGCTTACCGAACGGACTCACGCGGCAAATCCATTCTCCGTATGCTCAGCAATGGATTCAGTCGCCTGAAACGATGGTAGTCCTGTATGAGTACATGCACTTCTTCCGTGTAATTCCCATTGGCGCGCCCAATCGCCCGCACGATAAAAACATCGAGATGACCTGGATGGGCGATTCGATTGGCTGGTGGGAGGGAGACACTTTTGTCATCGACACCCTCGGCTTGAAAGAGTGGATGCTCGATGCGTCGCTGGACACCACCAACCACACTGAGGGGCACTGG
>QHXD01000256.1:0-6554 GCA_003223895.1 Acidobacteriota bacterium | reverse complement strand
CCCTCGACGATCCGAAGATTTTCACAGCGCCGTGGAGCCAGGATTTTGAAATGAAGCTCCACCCGACCTGGAAGCTTCTCGAGTTCGTTTGCGAAGAGAACAACCGGTGCATTGGCGGGAAGTGCACTCCGGCCGACGTGCAGAAGTAAGAAAAGGACTAATGGGTCATCGCGTAAACGATGACATTGGTCAGGAATCTCGCGGAATAGGCGGAATATCTCTGCGGATAGGTCGAGTCATCAGCCCATTCGAGCCCGTCGCCCAGATCGGTGTTCCAGGCCATCAACACGCAGATTCGGCCGTGCTTGTCGAAGATTGCGAAGACTTTGGGTATCTTCCCGGATGGCCCATTTTCCCACTGATCGCACTCCGCACATTTGGCAATTCCGTCATTTGTGACCTGAATGATCTCGTTGATGTCGTAGAAGGAATGAAATAGAGGGTGTGAGACGTTGAGTTCCACCGGCGATGCTTCAGGCATCACCCGGTGAAGTTGATCGAGAAACTCCCTTAACTCTCGATCGCCATGGAAGTCATCGGCGAACCAGAAACCGCCGCGTTCCAGGTACTCGCGAAGGTTGGCGGCATCGCGGGGCTCCAGAATCATCTGTTCGGGCTCGACCGAATAGATAAATGGATATCGAAAGAGTTCCGGGCTCGAGGGTTTAACCAGTGTCGGTGATCCGACATCTATCCGAGTGTGGTGTCCCACGTACCTCGCGGTGTGGCTGTCCATCGCCGGATAGTCGGTATACCAGTTCTTGATGTAGTCCGGCACGCCGCCGGGATATTGCAGCCGGGCGAAGCGAAATCCTGCATTATCTTCGTTCTGCACATCGGCATTGACGGATAACCACATCAACAGAAGCAGGAAAGCGAGGCCAACCCACTTCGCGGCGAGTTTGCTCCAATTTCTCACGCATCTACCAAGAGCATTTGAGCTTCCATAAAGGAGAAATGCAAATGAAAACCTTCAAGAACTTTGTGAACAACGAATGGATTGCGGGGCGAGACACACGGGAGGTGGTCAATCCATTCAACGGGGAAAAGATTGCCGTCGTGCCGGAGGCGAGCAAGCAGGACGTCGATCATGCAATCCGCGCGGCGCGTGAGGCGTTCGATCGAGGTTCCTGGAAAGACACAACAGCGCAACAACGCGGCCGGATTCTATTCGCTATGGCGGATATCGTTCGCAAGAACGCGGCAATGCTGGCGGAACTGGAAACGTTGAATTGCGGCAAACCTATCGTCGAGAGTGAGTTCGATATGGCTGACACGGCGAGCTGCTTCGAGTACTACGGCGGTCTTGCCACCAAAGTTCACGGAGAAACTCTGCCGGTTCCGGACAATGCCCTCAATATGACCCTGAGGGAGCCTGTCGGCGTCGCCGGACTGATCGTGCCCTGGAACTATCCGATTATGCTGGCCGCATGGAAACTGGCCCCGGCATTGGCCGCGGGATGCACCGTCGTGCTGAAACCGGCCGAACAAACCCCGCTGACCACGTTGGAATTCGCGCGGCTGGTGCAGGAAGGTATTCCCGATTTGCCGCCGGGCGTGTTGAACGTCGTTACCGGAGATGGTCCGGTTGCCGGCCGCGCTATCGTCGAGTCCATGGAGGTCGATAAAGTCGCCTTCACCGGTGGAACAGAAACCGGCCGCGAAGTCCTGCGCGGGGTGGCCAACTCCAACCTGAAGAAGGTTTCCCTGGAACTGGGTGGAAAGTCACCCAACATCTTTTTTAGCGACGCAAGCCTCGACGCCGCCATCGATGGGGCGCTCTTCGGCATTTTTATCAATCAGGGTGAAGTCTGCTCTGCCGGATCGCGTGTTCTTGTGCAGCAGGATCTTTTCAAACGCTTCGTCGGAAGGATGAAAGAGATGACCCCGCGAATCCGGCTCGGCAATCCCATGGATCGGGAAACAAAGATGGGTCCGCTCGTCAGCAAAGAGCATCTCGAGAGGGTTGAGAGCTACATCGAAGTTGGAAAGAAAGAAGCCGCGCTCGTGACAGGAGGACAGCGCCCATCATCAGAGGATCTACGTGATGGATATTTCATCGAACCCACGATCTTCGAAACCGACAACACCACGCGCATTGCCCGCGAAGAGATTTTTGGGCCGGTCGTGGCGTGCATTCCATTTAAGGATGAGGACGACGCGCTCCGCATCGCAAACGACAGTCCGTACGGGCTGGCAGCGGCGGTCTGGTCACGCGATGTGTTCCGGTGTCTGCGGGTCGTCAAGAATCTGAAGGCAGGCATCGTTTGGGTCAACACGATGCAGCCCTGTTATGTCGAATCTCCCTGGGGCGGCTACAAGCAAAGCGGCCACGGACGGGAGTTGAGCCTCCACGGAATCGACGAATTTCTGGAAACCAAGCAGGTCCATATCAATCTCAGCGAACGTCCGATCGGCTGGTATTAAACACGCCTCAAATGATCTTGGGCTTGACACCTGAGCACGACCTCTCTATATGTGTTCGTGGTAAAGGGCGTTGAAACCGGAAATCCCGGATTAAAGGAGATCAACTTGGCCGTTCCCGTATTTCTACATACCCTCGAAGAGAGTTCCCTGAGCACCTGGATCCGTGACTCACCATCGATATTCGCCTACTGGTTTATTCTCACGTGGCACGCGATCGGAATGGGATTGGCGGTTGGCGCCAGTGCCGTGATTGATTTGCGGCTTCTCGGCGTTGCACGGGAGATGCCTATAGCGCCGCTCAAGAAGTTATACCCGCTGTTGTGGGTCGGCTTCTGGATACAAGTCGTATCCGGGCTACTTCTGATCGTTGCTTACCCGACAAAGGCGCTGACGAACCCCGTCTTCTATAGCAAGCTGCTATTGATCGGGATCGCCATGGTAATCATGCGGATGCTCTACAAGCGGATATTCAGCGATCTGAGCCAGAGTGACGAGAGCATGATGATCAAGGGCAAGAACCTTGCGACGTGGTCACTGGTCTGTTGGGTTGCGGCCATGACGGCGGGCCGCTTCCTGGCATATACCTTTAATTATTTGATGTATCCCGAACCCGGGGAAGCCGCATTCTTGCATTCTTTCCAACCGTATTTGAAATCGATCGGGGCCGCAGGAGATCACATTCTGCGCGTAATGGGTTACCTATGAATTTACAAAATCTGCTCAATCTGGCACATCTGCACCTTTTGCTGAACCACTGGCCGATCATCGGCACTTTTATTGGCCTTGGCCTGTTCCTTGTTTCACTTGCTGCAAAAGGCGACGACCTGAAAAAAGCCAGCCTTGTCGTTTTCTCGATCATTGCTCTCTTCGCGATCCCCACGTATACGAGCGGCAATGCGGCATTCGAGGTGATTCGGCGCGAGACTGGCGTGACCAAAACCATAATTGATGCACACCAGGGCGCGGCGCTGATGTCGCTCCTGTTCATGGAAATCACCGGCTTCTTTTCCTGGCTGGGACTGTGGCAGTATCGTCGATTCAAACGTACGGCAACATATATCTTGCCGGCCGTCCTGTTGTTTTCGGTTGTATCGGTAGGCCTCCTGACAATCACGGGGAACACAGGCGGCGACATCCGTCATCCGGAGATTCGGCCTGGCGAGGAAACGGCATCGTTTGTATCCAGTGTGGGCTCCGCAATATTCTCGACAACCCAGCATTTCGTGACCGATGCTTCCAGGTGGGTGTGGCCGGTACTGGAAACCCTCCATTTTCTCGGTCTCACGCTTCTTCTGGGCGCACTGGGACTGATTGATCTGCGCATACTGGGATTTTTCAAGCCACTACGGTTAGGTCCCCTGTATCGGTTCGTACCCTGGGCAATGGCGGGATTCGTCCTTAATATGATCACGGGCATGCTCTTCTTTATCGGCATGCCGTTCTTCTACGCCTACAACTTCGATTTTCACATGAAGATGTTCGGTATTCTGTTTGCGGGAACGAACATCCTGTTGTTGTTCTGCACCGACGCATTCCGTGACTGCGAGCAGCTGGGACCCAGCGAAGAAGCACCCCCATTCGCCAAGTTTTTCGCAGCGACCTCCATAGTCCTGGTGGTCGCAGTTATTGTCCTTGGCCGCTACATGCCGTTTTTTGAGGATTCCTTGAGGCCCCCGGGCTAACGCCGTTCAGGGGCCCCTCGAGCCTTCTGCCGCGAAATCAGAATTGCAGACGCAGTGAACCTTGAATCACGCGAGGGCCGCCGCCGACAACACCGCCGGTGGTGCCGACTGCGGTCGCTGTGGCGCTTCCCAGGGTTGCCGTGATTTTTCCGAAGTTCGCATTGCTCTGGTTGTTCTGAGGATTCGCGAAATTCGTATGGTTGAACAGATTGTAGAATTCGGCACGGAACTGCAGGCCAAACTGTTCGGTGAACTTGAAACTCTTCGCCGCCGCGAAGTTGGTATTCTGTAAACCTGGGCCGTAATACTGATTCCGGCCGGCGGTTCCCACTCGCCCGGTTGGAGGAGTGCTGGAGAAGTACGCTTTGTCAAACGTGGCATCGACGTTCCGGTTGTCCTGGTGAAGCGGTCCACTCCCAACGACATCGGGGCGGTCGTTGAACTGGTTAAACCCGCTGAAGTCCTGCGCATTGTTGAACACCGTGAACGGAGCGCCGGTTTGAAGCGTCGTGGTTCCGGAGATCTGCCAGCCGCCAAATACCTGTCTGTTCACTCCATTGTCCCACCCAAACAAACGATGGCCGGGTCCGACCGGCAAATCGATCACGTACGTAATGACGGCGCGATGCCGGATGTCAAATGAAGAGGGTCCACGTTCCGCCTTCATGTTGTTCACGTCGGCAACACCCGTCCGTTCCCCGGTGGAGCCGAAGAACGCCGACGCGTAATCCAGCGACTTCCCGAACGTGTACGAACCCTGAATAAAGATACCGCGGCGCCCTTGATACTTCGTGGTGAACACCACGCCGTTGTAGTTGGAGTTACCGCTGTCCACCCCCGTGGTGACAGTGGCGAAGGTGGGATACGGAAAAACCTGCTCGTTCGGGGTCTGATTGCCTCGTACGCTCGGATCGCGCACGATCACACGCGGTTGGTTCTGATCGACAAACGTTCCCAGCTTGTGACCCGTCGATCCTTGATAATCCGCCTCGAGAGAAAGCTCGCTGCCGATGCGTCGCTGGATGCCGAAGCTGTACTGGTAGATATAGGCGCTTCTGAGATTCGGATCTTCGGCGTTAAAAGTAAGCAAACCGCTTGTCGGCGTGCCAGGACCTTGTCTGCCAACGTTCGAAACCAAAGGCACCGTCTGATCGTACCCGACAGCCCACGGGAATTTTCCGGTCTGCGTCACGCCGGCGGTCTGCGTCGTCGTCAGCGTATACGGAGCGTTCAGCCCCATGTTTGCCGGAATGTTGTTGAAGATGTCGTCGTATCCTACGCGGAACCCCATGCGAATCACCGTGTCGTCATGACCGAACAGAGATTCGGCAAATCGCGGTGTGTAGGCCATACCAAGAACCGGAGCGAAGTTGTTCCTGTCGGAATATACACCCGTGTTGCTCACTGTGACGGGGGCCTGGGTGAGAACGAAGGAACCGATTCCTCGCTTGCTGGGATCGATCTGCAAAAGCTGATTCGTTCCCAGAAGCACGGGGCCGACGCCGGGAATAAAGTTGGTTGCGTTCTGGCGTGTCTGGGCGATAGCCGATGGATACTCGTAGCGTATGCCGTAGTTCAGAGTCAGGTTGTCTTTGGGCTTGTACTGATCCTGCCAGTAGAGATCCCAGGGATACCGTCTCCAGTAACGCATCGTCGATCCGTACCGGAACGTCGACGTATTTACCAGGCCTGTAGCAAAGTCGGCGAAGTTGACCAGGTTGAAAGTCCCGCGTGCGGAACCATCCAGAAACCGCTTGGCGTCTTCGCGACGGATATGGTAACCCCACCGCCAGGAATGTCTGGACGCGCCGAACGGGGCGATCCAGGACATGTTGTCGAACAATTCATACGTGTTCGTGGTACGGCCCTGTGGGAGATTATTCGTGCTGCCCAAAGCTGAAAAGCCACCGCTGACGGTGATCGTAGGCAATCCCGAATCGAGCATATTTTGGCCGGCGACGACTACACCGGAGAGTGGTTTTCCATCTGCGCCGACAAAAATACTGGACGCGTCGAATCCCATGTCTTGCACGGTGATAAACGTCGCGTTCCGGGAGAAACCAAAACGGAATTCATTCAGCAAGGCCGGCGAAAAGATGTGCGTCTCGTTGAGAACTGCATTTCGGCTGACTGGAGTATTCGCGTTCCCGTTGAGTGATGGGAGAGCCCCGGGTGTGAACGTCGTGCCGTCGTAGTCGGTCCACCGGAACGAGAGGTGATCCTTGTCGCTGAAATTCTGGTCGATCCTTCCCAGATATGTGTTATCGAATGTCGTCGCTCGGACATTCGCAATGAAATTGTTCGTCTGTCCCGGCCGCTGTGCATTTGGCGCCGGCCAGAACCGGAGCAAGGCTTTGGAAATCGGATCGGTCACGGTGGCGCGCTCTGCATCGGTCGGCACTCGCGTCGAGCTTACCTGGGGAGACACCTGGCGGAAGCCTTCCC
>QHXD01000897.1:2220-3862 GCA_003223895.1 Acidobacteriota bacterium | reverse complement strand
GAGAGCATCGCGAACACGCACAAGATTAATAAGGTCTACCTGAGAGGCGCGGAAGTCGATCGTGCCGCGCTCCGAACGAAATTCCTGGCCGGCACGAAGTAAGGGAATCAGCCGCGGATTACGCGAATTACGCGGATGCGGCTGAGGCTCAATGCACAGCTTGTAAATCTGCATCCGCGTAATTCGCGTAATCCGCGGCTGGTTCCCATTAATGCCACTTTGCGGTGTACACCTGGCATTTTGTTGGTATAAATTCGGCAAGCACCATCAGGAGCACCGTCGATGTTAACTCGTCATTTTATCTTGCCGGCACTCTTACTTTTCTTGCTGCCTCTGGTTCCAGTCCACGCCCAGGGCCGTGGCGAACCCGGCGCTCCGGCTGCGCAGCAACCGGCAGCGCCGCGAGATGAGCCGGGCGGCCAGCCTGCGACGCGCAATGAAGTGGCGACCGCAGCGGAAGAGAAGATCTCGCAGAGCTCGCACACGATCCGGCTCGATGGCCGCGAGATCAAGTACAGTGCGACTGCCGGCACATTGCCGATCCGGCTCGACGACGGAAAGATTGCGGCGAGGATGTTCTTCGTGGCCTACACCAGGGACGGGGAGGACGTGAAAACGCGGCCGGTTTCGTTCCTCTACAACGGCGGTCCGGGCGCTGCCACGATATGGCTGCACATGGGTTCGTTTGCTCCCAAACATGTCCAACTGTCCGAGGATGGCTTCCAGCCGCCGCCGCCCTACCGGCTGGTCGATAACGAGAATTCGCTCATAGACGTAACTGACCTTGTGTTCATCGATGCCATCGATACCGGGTACAGCCGCGTTACCGCGGGCACCAACGCCACGCAGTTCCACGGACAGTCGGGCGACATTCGCTCGTTTGGGGAATTCATCAATGAGTACCTCAAGACATACAAGCGGTGGCCGTCGCCGAAGTTTCTCATCGGGGAAAGCTACGGGACTATCCGATCCGCCGGCCTCTCGCGGGAACTGCAAGAGCGTCAGGGCATCGAGCTGAACGGCATCGTGCTCATCTCGTCGCTCCTTACCTACCAGACGGTGTCGCCCGCGCCGGACAACGACGTCGCGTACGCTTCGCTGATCCAAACCTACCGATCTGCAACAGCAGAGCCTCAAGCAAGTCGTCGATCAGTCGCGCACATTCGCTTTTGGGGAATACATAGGAGCCCTTACGAAAGGCAACGGGCTTTCCGGCACGGAACGGAAGTCTATGGCCCAGAAGCTTGCCCGCTTCACGGGGCTCTCGGCGCAATTCATCGAAGACTCCAATCTCCGCGTGAATTCCGCCAGATACCGCAAGGAATTGCTCCGCGACAAGCGCCTGACGATCGGCCGGCTCGATGGCCGCTTCACGGCGCTCGATCTGGATGCGGCAGGCGAACAGCAGGAGTTCGACCCTTCAAACACGGCGCTGCAAGGCGCCTACACAGCGCTCTTCCAGGATTACGTGAAGAACGAGCTGAAGTGGGAAAGCGATCTGCACTATCCAACGTCAGCTAACGTCCGGCCGTGGACTTTCGACCAGAACCGCTACATGGACATGACCGAACCCTTGCGGTCCTCGATGACGAGGAACCCTTTTCTGAAAGTCTTCGTTGCGTGCGGCTATTACGATATGGCG
>QHXD01000897.1:0-2090 GCA_003223895.1 Acidobacteriota bacterium | reverse complement strand
CTGAACTCGGATAGTGTGATTCTGCTATTCGGCACTGAAGGAGCTACGGACCCTCAACTCTACCAGGAGATCACTGGAATCACGCCATAAAGGCGGGCTATTTCACGATGACCGTGACGTCGTGAACGGCGTCAAGCAAGCCATCGCTGGCAATGGCGCGCAGCACGTAGATCCCCGGGACTTTGAAGCTGGCCTGAGTTGTGGATATGAGCGGTTTTCCATCACCTCCAACGCGAGCCGCCGGACTGAAAGTAACCGGGCCGGGGCCGCGGTACTGAATCCAGCGAACAGACAACCCCTGCGCGCTGCCCTCTGTCAGATCCGCGTTGCGCTGTCTTCGAGGCCTGGGACGTCCATCGTCCTGAGCCGTAGCTGTGACGGTAACACTGTTCGGCAGCGTGACCGCTTGCTGGCCGCTGCCCGTGATGACAGGAGGTTCATTCTCCGGATCGTTGGTGGCGCCGGCATTCTCCATCATGACTTCGTCATTGATCTCCCAATCCGGTTGATGCTCAACGTCCAGATCACTCTTCGCTCCAGACCCCAATCCTTCGGCACTGCCACTTTGAACACAAAGAATTGCCGGCGAGGATAAAAGTGCGTTGGCTGACCGCGATCGCCATCGGGATCGATTTTGTTGTCCGGCCCAATTGGAATATCGAGTTCTTCTTTATAGTTTCGGTTGAAGTATCCGAAATACATGATGAACGTTCCGTCCGCATTGGGCCTCCAGCCTTCGTAAACCGGAACGACGTCCTGCCCACGGCTATATTGACCCTGATACGGAAGCTGCGAGCTCGCAACGCCCACGGCAAGAGGAATGACTGCAACCGCGAAGAACAAAGCCGAGCGTAACCGCATCACTGTAGCCTGCTCCAGTGTTACTGACCCGCGTTGGAGGGTCCACCCTTCGATTTTCCGTTCCGCTCGGCGACCTGTTGTTTGAAATCCGCGTCGGACAGCGTGTAGTAGGTGATCCAGGCGTGGCTCATGTCGTCGATTGAACGTTGGCCGTAGCCGACCCAGGTGTCTGGATCCGGATTCAGTTTATTGGTGGCGGTATTGTTATGCCAGCTGATGAAGTGCAGCACCGAGCCTGCCGGCAGAAGCGGCTGCACGTCAGGCGAGTATTCATAAACGATCATCCAGTTGAATTTGTAATGAGGCACGCAGCTCAAGGTTTCAACCTTGCTGCCCGGCCGCTTCCCTCCTCCGGGTAAGATCACCTCCAGGCACATGGCCTTTCCCCGAGTGTGCATGTGGGGCTGGAAGGACAGGACACGTGTCGGCTGCATGAGAGTCATATACGTGTCCGTGCGCACGTTGTCCGTGTTCGCCGGCAGATCCAACTCGGCATCGTCACCCATCATTTCCGTCGTCGCGATATATTTCGGCACGTATCCCTTTGGATAGAACCGGAATGCGATAGCGACGTTGGTTTTCGTCTCCTCACCGTAAGAGTGGATATGCAGATTGAATGTTACTTTCGTGCCAGCTCTTATCAAACGGCCTGAACCGTCTTCGAAGATGTTGCCGTTTTTTCCTATCCCGTATGCCTGAATGAGTGCCTGACTGCCGTCCGGATAAACGAGAGTGGCGCCCAGATGGTGAATGGCTCTGAACCCCCTGGTGGGCTTTACCTCGACGGCTTTGATATACCGGTCCTCCGTGAGGCCTGGATCGGCGACGATGTTTTTCCACGTGTCGGGAGCCTTCCCCGGAACGGGCAGATCCTTTTGCATCTCAACGATAAGGTCCGGTGTGCCGATGCTCCATTTGTCGTTGTCATCGAACTTGCGCGGCGGCGGCATGTCGGCGGGATTCCCTCTGGGCGCCCCCGAGTCGACCCATTTCACAATCGTGGCGATCTCCTCATCGGAGAGTGCCACGCTGTTCGCGAACTTGTTGATGCCGACGTTCGGATCGATGTGCCAGGGCGGCATATTCCGCAAAACGACATTTTCTTTGATTGCCTTTGCCCACGGCCGGGCTTCCTCATAAGTCAGCAGCGACATCGGCGCAATTGAAGTTGGCCGATGACAGCTCTGGCATGAGCGCTGAAGGATCGGCGCTACATCTTTAGTAAAGGT
>QHXD01000255.1:20640-21009 GCA_003223895.1 Acidobacteriota bacterium | reverse complement strand
GCGCCAATGTGTGCTTTGGAGGCCCGCGCCGGAACCGGCTTTTCATGACGGCAAGCCAATCTCTCTATTCCGTGTATGTCGAGACCACCGGAGCGCACGTTGCTTGAGTGATATGTCCACGCCGGAGTTTCAAAGAGAGACGCTTCCCGACTCCGCTCACGTGTCGTTGTTGAAGCACATTCGTGACGCCATCCGTGGTGTTCCTCATGACTACACCGAAGGATCCATCGGCCGCTCGCTGATGCTGCTGGCGGTTCCGATGGTTCTCGAGACACTGATGGAATCGCTCTTCGCCGTGGTCGATGTGTTCTTCGTCGCCAAACTTGGGGCGGATGCGGTTGCTACAGTGGGTCTCACGGAGTCGATGAT
>QHXD01000255.1:7851-20512 GCA_003223895.1 Acidobacteriota bacterium | reverse complement strand
CATCGGGATTGTGGGCGTTACTCTGGCGCCGACGTTTCTTCGTATGCTCGGTGCTCCCGCCACGGTCCTGCAAATCGGAACAACCTACACGCGAATCATGCTGGGCGGAAACGTCGTGATCGTGATGTTGTACATGATCAATGCCATCTTCAGGGGCGCCGGCGACGCAGTGATCGCGATGCGGGTTCTGTGGTTCGCGAACTTCATCAACATTGTGCTCGGACCTTGCCTGATTTTCGGTATTGGTCCGTTTCCCGAGCTGGGAGTGACGGGCGCCGCGGTCGCGACCACGATAGGCCGGGGATGCGGCGTTCTTTTTCAACTGTCGCAATTCGCGCGGCGCAATGGACGCATCGTCATTACGCGCGATCGCCTGGGTTTCGACTTTTCGGTCATGGCGCGCGTGTGGCGCCTCTCCACGACGGCCATGTTTCAGATCATTATCGGAACAACGAGCTGGCTTGGTCTGGTCAAAATACTGTCCAAATATGGCAGCACGGCCATCGCCGGGAACACGATCGGTATCCGGATTATTTTGTTTGCGCTGCTGCCGTCCTGGGGTATGGCGAACGCTGCCGCCACCATGGTTGGGCAGGCACTCGGTGCCGGAAAACCCGAGCGGGCCGAGAAGGCGGCCTGGATGGCGGGTTTCTACAACATGATTTTCCTCGGTCTCATCGGCCTCACCTTCATCGTCTTCGCCGAGTCTATTGTCGGCATCTTTACCAGGGAACCCGTGGTTCTCGGTTACGCCGCCTCGTGTCTTCGAACCGTGAGTTTCGGCTTTCTGTTTTACGCCTATGGAATGGTTCTGACGAGCGCTCTCAACGGGGCCGGAGACACGTGGACTCCAACCTGGATCAACCTCGGTTGTTTCTGGTGCTGGGAGATTCCCCTGGCTTATGTTCTCGCCAACTATGCCGGACTCGGACCTCGCGGAGTTTTCTGGGCCGCCACGGTGTCGTTCTCGACTCTGGCTCTGGTGAGCGCGCTCGTGTTCACGCGCGGCAACTGGAAACGAAAAGTGGTGTGAGACCTTCAGTCATTTTACGTACTGCTTTGCCACCGGTTGGTTGGGATCCAGTTGAAGGGCCTTCCGGTACCAGCTTTGTGCTTTGCGCATGTTTCCGGCCTGCCTGTAGGCTTCTCCGATTCCAACGAAGCCCTGCACGTTCTCCGGATTTACGCTGATCGAGTGCCGAAACTGTTGGAGAGCTTCGGCGGGCTTGCCTCGTTCCAGAAGAAACAGACCGTAGTTGTTGCAGGAGAGCCAGTTTTCCGGCGACTGTTCAATCGCGCGGCGAAACTCGGCGTCTGCCCGTTCGGGTTGAAACGTTTGTCCGTAAGCGATCGCCAGGAGATTTCGTCCGCGGATGTTTTGCGGGTCGTGTTCCAGTAATCGTTTTGCAATTTGAATCGCTTCGTCCAGACGACCCTGATACAGCCGAATCGTTGCGAGATGATAAAGGCCAATCGTGTTCTCGGGAGCAATCGCAAGAAGCCGTTCGGCGACCTGCGGCAGCCGCGTACCGCCCTGCAGGCCGAGCACATCTGCCAGCTTTTCGAGCGTCTGGAGATTGTTTGGGTCTTCCTTCAAGGCATCGTCGAGAATTTCGACAGCTCGCGTGTATCTTCCTTGCTGGGAGTAAAAGTCGGCAGCGGCAAACCTGACGACACGGATCGACTGTGTCCGGAGTGCTTCTTCGAAAAATGTCTGCAGCTCGGACCGATCGGCGCCCCGCTCCGTTTCAACCAGCCCTTTCCAGGCCTGTTCGTCGTTTACGTCGAGCGCAAGTGCGGCCCGAAATTCCTTCGTTGCTTCTTTAAAAGCTTCGGCAGCAAGAAACATCTCGCCCTTGTGCCGGTGATTCTCGGAAGTGGCTTTGATCTCTTTCGGATTGTCCCGTGCAGCGCTGAGCGCGGCAAAATTCTGGTCGGCGGTGTTGGCGTGAATGAAACGGGGAGCGCGAAACTCCAGCACGGGACGGTCGTCGGTGTTCAAGACTGCGCCTTCGGCGAATCGATCGAGTTCTTGATCACGCAGGAAAAGCAGGGAAGTAACGCTGTAGAGATCCTGGATCCGGACTTCCTTTAGATCGCCGGACACGCGCTCAAAATTATGCTGCAAGACATGCTCGTCGATGGTGAGTGGGGACGGTGAGCCGAGCAGCAGGAAATCGTATTCGGTCAGTGTCCATAGCATGGCGTGCGGAAACTCTGTCCGGAAAGTCGCGATCACGGTCCGAACGTCGTCGATGGACATGTTGTAACCGTGAAACCACTGGCAGTGAATCCCCCCGGGTGCGAGTCGCAATCGAGCTTCTCTGAAGAACTCGCGGGTGAAGAGCGACGCCATTCCGGTCATCCACGGGTTCGAAGGCTCGGATATGACGACGTCGTACTGACGGTTCGCGTAGCGCAGGTGATTTCGCCCGTCTCCGACGATCAACTCGGTTCGGGGGTCGTTGAGCGCGTTGTGATTGACGTGTGAAAAGAATCGCGATGCCTCCACAACCTCGGGCGAAATTTCCACGACATCCAGTTTCTCGATCGAATGCTTCAGCGCCGCGCCGGCTGTAACGCCGCTGCCCAGCCCGATGATCGCCACGTTCTTTGCCGACCTGCTCAACAGCAATGGAATGTGCGCGAGCAGCTTTTGCGTGATCATGTCACCGGCGTCGGTGGCATCGATCTTTCCGTCGATCGCCAGCGATACTTTTCCGCGATCTCTCTTTGCGGAAACGGTGGTCGTCGCTCCTTCCTTGAAATACAAAAGGTCGCCGGCCGTCAGCATGGTTTCCATGTCCGAATTGGAGGGGTAATACGGCGCGTACTTGTAGGCTCCGGACGCCATGAGCTCCGGATCCCATCTCGGGATGAAGAAGAGTCCGGGGATGATCAGCAACGCGGCGGCGGCAGGGAACCATTGACTGTACGAACGCGGGCTAAACTACATTGGAGGAACCACGTTGATCCCCAATGTAGTCGCGGGCTTTAGCCCGCGTTCCCAGAGTCAACAGCACTCCCGTCGCGGCATTCAGGACGGCTGCGAAGATCAGCGTCTTTTGCGACCCGATCCTGGGAATGAGAATGAATCCTGCGGCAAGCGACCCAACGATGCCGCCAATTGTGTTGAAGGCATAGATTGCGCTTACTTCGGTGCCGAGAAGGGAATCGGATTTCGCATAGAGTTTCGCAGCAATCGGAAACGTCATCCCCAGCAACATCGTGGGAACCAGCAGGAGGCCGAAGAACAGGAACAAGTCGAGGACCTGGAGCGCAGCGAAAGATGCCGCGTAACGTTTGACCAGCGTACCGATCCATACAGGCAAGTGGCCGAAGGCGGGAACAAGCGCAAGTGACGAGAAACCCACTCCGACTTCAATCCATGCGAAGGTACTCGGCCGGACTTCGTAACGCCTCGTCAGCTGGGAACCAGCGGCGGCGCCAAATGCGAGTCCTGTAATCATCGCGCATAACATGAGTGTGAACGCGTACGTGGTCGGCCCCACGACGAGTCCAAGCACGCGAGTCCATGCCACTTCATTCATCAGGGCGGCAGCACCCGACAGCAGCATCGCAACAAGAAAAATGCGAGGACCCGGCGCAGTGTCGCCGGTCTCCTGAACGACAGAAACGGTTTCATCCTTGCGGCCGGCCTGCCGGGCAACAAGAGCGATGCAAAGATTCAGCGCTGCCGCCAGGTACAACGCGAACGTCACTCCAATGTACGGAACAAGCAGGAACCCGGCAGCGGCTGCTCCCAGCGCAGCCCCCAGCGTGTTCACTGCATACACACGGCCGGCTTGCGCGCCCACGCTCGCGATGTTTTTGACATACAGCCGGATAAGGATTGGCAGAGTGGCGCCCATCAATGACGCCGGTACGATCAGCAATGCGAATGAAATAAGCAGCCTCGCCAATTCCAGGATCCAGAATGACTGGTAAGCGGACGAGTACAGCGAACCAAAGAAGGGGTCGGCGGCCTTGAGAAAAAACGGGAGCAGGAAATTGTAAACACCGATTCCGGCCTCGAGCAGCGCGTACGCGCGAGCCAGTGGAATTGGTCTTTGATCGAGGAGTTTGCCGGCCAGCCGGCTGCCCAGCGCGAGACCGGCCATGAAAACCGTGAGAATGGCGCTGACCGAAAAGACGGTGTTGCCGATGATGACCGTGAAGAGCCTGGTCCACACGACCTCGTAGATCAGCCCGCAGCCACCCGAGATCAGGAATAAAAACAACAAGACTGGCCGTCGATTCAAGGTGTATCTTTCCTGGATATGTCGCTCACTGATTTCACTGCTCGCCGCCAGGCATTTCGAAAGCTCCACGAAAGCGGTTGTTTTGTGATTCCAAATCCCTGGGATCCCGGTTCAGCGCGGTACCTGCGGCATCTCGGGTTTCAGGCTCTGGCGACCACCAGCGCCGGGTTTGCGTTTTCGCGCGGGCTGCCGGACTCGGCCGTGCCACGCGACAGTATACTCGGCAACATCGCGGAGATTGTTGCCGCAGTCGATTTGCCCGTAAATGCCGATTTTGAGTCGGGCTATGCCCACGAACCGGAAGGTGTGGCGGCCAATGTACGCCTCTGTGTCGAGACGGGTGTTGCAGGTCTTTCGATCGAAGACTCCACTGGAAATCGGATGAATCCGCTATACGAGCTGCCGCTGGCCGTCGAGCGGATCCGGGCTGCGCGGGCCGCCATTGATGCGTCCGGTGCGGGAGTCCTGCTGACGGCAAGAGCCGAATGTTACCTCGTCGGCCACTCCGAACCGTTGAAGGAATCGGTGCGCCGTCTGCAGGCCTACGCGGAAGCCGGTGCGGATGTGCTCTACGCGCCGGGACCATATCAGCCCGAGGACATCAAAACCATTGTCGCGGCGGTGAGCCCCAGGCCAGTCAATGTCCTGGTCAGCAGAAATACCGGGCTTAAGGTTTCCGACTTCGCCGGGATGGGAGTGCGCCGTATCAGCGTCGGCTCCACACTCTCCCGCGCCGCCTGGAGCGGCTTCATGAACGCCGCTCAGCCCATTGCAAAGGAAGGAAGCTTCAGCGGTTTCGACGCTGTGTCGCCATTTGCCGATATCAACGGATTTTTCCGTGAGATCCACTAAGTATCTAGACACGCGGTGGAGCCGTCTGCTCTAGCCCGCCTCGATTCAATACCTTCCGCGATGAGTGCCTTTGGAGCTCCGAATGCCATAGCAGGCGGGAGGGGTAATATGAAAAAAAAGTTAATCTTGCTATTTCTGGGTGGGAGTATCTGCACGTACCTGGGCTATTTTTCACTACAAGCACAACGTCAGCGCGGCGCCGGAGCGGCTTCGGCCGTGAACGAGAAAGGAGTACCGGTACCGCCTCCGTCTCGAAGCAAAGCCGTCGCGAGCCGCACTAAGGATCGCGTCGCCTCCAACACCGACGCCGGCAAGGGGAAGAACACGCTGCGCCAGGACAACGGAAAGGTCGCCGAGCAGCCTAACCAGAAGCCTGTCGAAATGAAGGTTGTCAACTCGCTCGACCGCAACCCGGAACTTTCTTCAAGGCTGAAACCGCTTCTTCCGGCGCGCATGACCGTGGCGGATGCCGCAGCCGGATTCAAGAACCAGGGCCAGTTCGTTGCGGCTCTTCACGTGTCAAAGAATCTCGGTATTCCGTTCAGCCAGCTTAAGTCGGAGATGACCGGCGAAAAGCGCATGTCTTTGGGAGATGCCCTGCGAGAACTCCGTCCCGATATGGAGAAGAAAGACGCCAAGGCCGAAGTGAAGAAAGCGGAAGGCCAGGCCAAGCTTGATGAGAATCAGGCGAAGGCTGAAGCGAAGCTCATCGCGAGCGGAAAGTCTTAAAGAGAAAGAAGCCAGAAGCCAAGAAGCCAGAATAGGGAATCCCATTCTGGCTTCTGGCTTCTTGGCTTCTGGCTTCTTTCTCTAAACGAAAAGGTCTTCCAACGGATTCGGATTGATAATCTCCGACGACCCGATCGGAGCGAGCTGAACGTATTCGTAAGGCCGTCCGGACGGAGTATTCTCAACCTTCTTTCGGTAGACTGTCGTGACGAGGTTATCGACCACGGGTTGCTGCTCGGCCTGCCAGCCGGTATCGATGCATTTGCCGGCTACCTCGTCCGTTGCGCCGAGTATCTTCTTGCCTTTAACGCCTCCGCCCACCAGCGCCGAGGTGAACACCTGGTCGTAGTGGTCACGGCCTGCAGCGTTGTTCACGTACGTCGTCCGGCCAAACTCGCTTGAAGCAACCACCAGTGTCTCGTCCAGCATGCTCTTGCCCGGCGTGTGTCCGGGAGTCGTCGCCAGATCTTCGAGAAGCGCGGGGAAAGCTCGATCGAATCGGTCCGCCGATACGTAAAGGTTCGTGGGGCGCGTCTTATCGTAGATGGAGCTGTGATAGTCCCAGCCGAAATTGTCTGTTTCGGAGATATAGACGAAGCGCGTTCCCGCATCCGCCTTCAGAACGTTTCGCGCCAGCAGGAAATTCTGACCGACGATGTTCGTGCCGTATCGTTGCTTGTCCTGATCCGTGATGTCGAATACCTTGGGCCACCGCGGGTCATTCAGAATGCGATACGCGTAGTCGTAGAACGTCCGGTAATCGTTGGCCTTGTCTCCCAGGGCCCGCGATCTCGGCGAAACCTCTGCCATTCTCTGCAGCGTGGTCCAGCGCCGGTCCAGGTCCTTCTCGCTGCTGCCGTCGTTTCCGCCACCGAACACATCGAACACGACTCCAGGATCGAGATCCATTCCGGTGTAAGTCACGGGGAAAAATCCTGAGCCGATCGGCCCGACGCGATCCTGCCTCAAATTCACACTGACGTAGGTGGGAAACGTGTCCGCAGGCCGCCGTTGCGAATTCAGTTCAGCGGCAATCACGGATCCAAACGCGGGAATCTCCTTGCCTACCGCGACGTTCAGCGCGCGTCCCGTCTGGCAATGATACTGCCCGTTGAAGTGGACCAGCTCCCGGGCGCGCATCGAGCGGACGAAGCTGAGGCGGTCCATGTACTTCGACGCGCTCAACCGGCCAAACAACGTTTTGGAGAGGTACAAATCGCCCCAAACCTTTTGTGCATCGAGGTCCTTCGGTGTCCACTTCGTCTCTTTAAAATCCCAGCAATCCATTTGACTCATGGCGCCGGTCATCTGGATAAAGATGGCGTTGCGGGCCGTCCCCAGCGGTTTGGTTTTGGCCTGCGCCTGCACCTTCAGCGGTATGCTGACCCCGCTCATTGCGCCCGCCAAAGCCATTCCAGCCCACTTCAACACTTCGCGGCGAGCTACATTACTCTTGGTGTTCCATTCCATAATCGTCGCCCTCTGGCTGAACGCGGGCTAAAGCCCGCGACTACATTTAGGAACCAGGTTGACCCCCAATGTAGTCGCGGGCTTTAGCCCGCGTTCGGTTTCATCAATAATTCAATAAAAATTCCGGCGTGTTCAGCAGCGTCCACAAAATGTCGGAGGCGCCCTGGCTTCGGTTGCTTTGCATCACACGTTGCGCGACTTCCACTTCTTCTTTAGTTGGAGTCCGCGACAGCGCGGTCAGGAACAGCTCTTCAATCACCTGGGGATCGGACTTACCCGACTTCAGCAACTGCTGCAACAGTCCGGTTTCCGGACGCAGGCGGTTCGTCACGGCCGGTGAGTTCATCATCATCATCGCCTGCACGGCGCTCGCGCGATTCGCAAGAGATGGCGGCGTTTCGCGGCCGCTCTGGAAGAAGGCCTGCATCAATGCGCTGACCGCAGTTCCATCGTTTCCTCTCTGCGGGGTTATGCTTGCCAGCCTGGCTGCGTCGTTGTTTCTTCCTGCCGATCCGCCGCGCAAACCGGTCGGATTAGAAAGCTGCTTGACGCGCGTTACGGTCTGACCCTTCAAATTGAACGAATAGAGATTTCCGGTCACCTGGGCCAGCGCATCGGCGACTTCCGGTCCCGTCAGGACGCGCACAAACCTCCTGGCGTAGTAGGGTACATACGACTCTTTCCATTCGGCCGGATACTGCGTGGACAACTGGTAGGCGCTCGACTTCATGATTGTCTTGAACAGATGCTGGAGACTGTAGTTGTTGGCCTGAAAGTCTTTCGCCATCGCGTCCAGCAACTGGGGATTGGTCGGCTGTATCGTCCACGGCTTCGGCGGAGGATTGTTCGGGTCGAGTCGCAGGAGATCGAAACCGTCGTAGGGCTCGACAAAACCCACCACCATCAGTTTGCCCCAGACGAGGTTCACGGCAGCCCGGCTGAACTGGATGTGGCTCGGCGCGATTCGTGCCAATTCCTGGCGCGGATTCATCCCCGGCCGAGGCTTTTCGCCGGTCAATATGAAGGCCGGTTCGTAGGTTCCCGCCTTCCGGGGGAACCGCCCTTCGGCCATCGTGTAGAACGGCGCGTCGTTATCGGTTTTATAGCCCGGCGCCAGATCGTCGATGACGTCCTGAGCGCTGGATGGCATCTTCGACCGGTCGCTCCACGTCGCGATGGGACGCACCTTTCCAAAGAAGGCCGCTTGCTGGTGGAAGTCACTCCGCTTCTTGGTCGTCAGGAACAGGTTGATCGAGTCGGTATGCCCGGCGGCGTCATGACATGAGAAGCAGTCCATGTTGATGCCCAGGAAGACGCGTCCCAGGTTGACTGTCGACTCGTCAATCCAATCGAGCCGGTTCGCATAATAGTAGTTGTCCGGATCGGTTGCGGTCGTGGCCCGCAGCGCGTTGTACAACGACTGCCCATAGATCGCCCAGGTCGGGATCATGCTGGCGTTTTTGGTGGCCGGGGATGCCACCAGGTCGCCGAAGATCTCATTGTACGGCCGGTCCACTTTCAGATTCTGCTTGAACCAATAGGCGAAGGATTCATTTCTGGCCTGAAACAGGTCGGCCCAGAACCACGCCCACTGATCGGCAAAATCATCGCTTCCGATCAGGGAATCGATGAGCTTGTCGCGTTTATTCGCATCTTTGTTCTCGACGAATTCGCGGACCTTCGCCGGCGTCGGAAGCAACCCCGTTGCATCGAGATAGACCCGGCGGAGAAATTCCTCATCGCTTGCAAGAGGAGCGTGCGGGACCTTGTCTCGTTCCATGCGGCCGAATATCACTTCGTCGACAAAGTTCTTTCGCGCCACATTTTCCACGGTGCCCGAACCCGCAGCCGCAAAACTGCTCGTCAGCCGGCTTGCCTCAGCAGCCTTGTCTGTCTCGGATCCAAACACAGTCTGGTGAGCTTTCTGGAAATCGTCAGCGCTGACCGGAGGCGGTGTCGTCTGTTTCTGTTCCTGGTTTTGCGCGGAAACAGTAAACACGACGCAGGCAATAGCCAACGTCACTATGAAAAGCAGCCGGCTGAGTCTCATGAGTAACTCTCTCCTTATGAATGGAAGCAATGACTGCACTTTAACCCGAAAACCGAGCAGAATCAATTTTTTACAGAAACGGGCCTGGCCGCGAATGACGCGAATAACGCCAAGAGGGAAAATTTTAGCCGCGGATTTCACGGATGACGCGGATGGCGCGCAATTAAAGGCCATTTGAAGCGTGCCATCCGCGTCATCCGTGAAATCCGCGGTTAAAATTTTCCCTCTTGACGTTATTCGCGTCATTCGCGGCTATGATCCTGTCTTTGCACAGCGGAACCCAATAGTAGATGCGCCCCTCGAGGGATCGCTGAAATTTCGGTAATGGTTCATGAGATTCCGTTCGTCGTCGTCGGACCAGCCGCCGCCGCGAATCACTTTGTATGTGCCTGTTGCCGGTCCCTGGGGGTTGCTGTCTGGCGTGACGGTATAGTAGTCGCGGTCGTACCAATCGTTGATCCATTCCCAGACGTTGCCGGTCATGTCATACAACCCGAACCCGTTCGGCGGATAGGAGCCCACGGCCGCAGGTCCAAACGGATTTCCAACGTGCGCACGCTTGGTATTGGTAGCTTCCGCGCTGACTTGCGTGTCCGTATCGGATCCGCTCAATCCCAGACCGCCATCGCCCCAGGAGAACTTCTGCTTTTCCATTCCGCCGCGCGCGGCGCGTTCCCATTCGGCTTCGGTCGGCAAACGCTTGCCTGCCCATTTGCAATAAGCGTCGGCCTGGGACCAGGTCACATCGCGAATGGGGAAACGTTCTTCCCCTTTCGCGACTGCTCCTTTTGGCCAGTACCACGGTTTGGCGCTGCCGGTCGCCTGCGCAAAACGAGCGAACTCTTCGTTGGTGACTTCGTACTTGTCCAGGTAGAACGCATCAATGCGAACTTTGTGCGCGGGCAGGTCATCGCGCCGGTCTCGTTCGAGCCAGCCGACTTCATCGATCAGGAAATAGTGCACGCGGCCCATCCAGAATTCGCCGGCGGGGATCTGCACCATTCCTTCCGGCGGCGCCAGCGGCATGAAAAAGAACATAAATATGGATAGCGCTGCTGTTGTCATGTGTTTCCCCCAGGCCTAGGGTTGAATCTCCTCGATTTCGTCCTTCAGCATATAGAGTCGAACCCGTGTGATCTTCCCAGCCTCGTCAAACATAAAAAATGCGCTTCCAGGCACGAAAATCCGCTTTCGATCTTCGCGATTCGTCCACACTGCACTGAATTCCACGGCCGCGGCACTTCCGCTCCATGGCGGCCTGGTGGTGTAGAACAGTTGAGTGGGCTTCTCGGCGCGCGTCATGAAGTCGATGCGATAGCCTAACTGCACATATTTCTTTGCAAAATCGGTCGCCCACTTTCGAATTCCCTCGGGGCCATGAAAAACCACGTGGCCCAGCTGATTTTCGTTGGGTTGCACCTCGTGGAACGCGTCCTTGCTATAGAGCTCGAGGAAGCGATCGACAACCGGGTCGGTTTCCTCCTTGCCGTTTACGGTGATGTACCAGTCGTCGAGCGCATTCAACCGGATGAACCACTGGTCCACCAGCAATTCCGGCTGCAGCGCCGGCGCTGCAGGTTTATCTGCTTTCTGTGCCTGCGACTGTGAAAACGAGAACAGCGCAATGGAAAAAAGCGCGATACAAAAGACCGCGTTAGAAACGATGTTTCTCATGATTTTTATTACGGTTTGATCTTGAAAGATTTGTCGGGCATCGTCTCCCGATGTGAATCGTGACAGCCTTTACAAGACTTCCCGATCGCGTTGTAAGCGGCCTGAGCTTTCTGCCCGTTCATCTCTTTGGCGGCCGCGCTGACGTTCCGGGCGGCGAGTTGCACGCTCTTCGCGAAATCGAGCGCATCTTTGGTTTTGAAAGGTGTCCAGAAGGTCTCGGTCTCTTTGAACAGGCCCTCGAGTTTCGCAGCATCTGCGGCGGCAACAGCGAACGCGCTGGAATCCAGATTTTTCTTCAGATTCGCGTAAGTTGGCGCGACCTCCTTCATTACTTGATCGTACGGCCGATTTTGGGCAAGCAATGTCACTCCCAACGCTACGAAAGCCGCTATTACAATAATTGTTACAGCAATTCTCGAATTCATCACGACCTTCTTTCCCGGTGGGATTATGGCACAACTGTTATGATGCCAACCATTCCGAACTGTCCATGATTCCGGCAGAAGTACCGGTATTTCCCCGGCACCGTAAACCTTCGGCTGAATGACTCGCCGGCAACGACAAACGGCGACGACCATGGCTCAACCCCGGCCGGCAGGATGGCCTGGCCGGACTCCTTTTCGAACTCCGGATCGTCTGTGGCCGAATGGCGGTTTTCGGACATGTTGAACCACTTCACCGTGGTGCCGATCTTTACCGTGATATTTGCCGGCTCGAACTTGAAGGTCCCCCCATCGGAAACCATTTGAACGCTCACTTCGGCTGCCGCCGGAGCGGCGCCGGCCGGTACCGGAGAAGATGGCACCGAAGATGGTGCGGAAGTGGTTGGTGCCGAAGCCGGATTCTTCCTGGACAGCAGGTCCTTCAGGTCCACATTCAACGCTGCGTCAGCCCTCGCGGCGACAGCAACGTCCTGGGTCTTTTCTCCAAGGTATTCATGCCACACCCTTACTTTGTAGATACCCGGAGGAAGATCCGGTATCGAGAACTTCCCGTTTTCATCGGTGACCGCGTAGTACGGATTGTCCACAACAGCCACGTGGCCGCGCATCCAGCCGTGAACATCGCACTCGGCATAAACGAAGCCCACTTTCTCGAGCTTGTGTTTGTTCACCTGGCCTTTTACGGGCTGCGCGATGTTAAAGAGACTCTCATCATTTTGATAGAAGTGAATGTTGTGCAGTATGGGGTCGCTGTTCAAGACCGAGATCTCCGCATTGACTCGCATGACCTGAACGTGCGGCGCGTATTCGCACCTGGCCTGATCGATTTGCGTGTTCTCCGCGGCCGCCGGAATCGCCTTTCCGCGTTTCACACCCTCGACGATGACGACCGCGTTCTTCAAACCACCCGATCTGTTCACGATCAACTCCTGGGACTCGCGCGCACCCGTGCCGCACACGTTGGGATCCTTGTTCAGCGGCCGGGGAGGCAGTTTTGGAATCGAGCCCGAAACAGTTATCGATCCTGAAATTGTGCCTCCGTCCGTGACCTGGATGGCTTCATATCCTGCAACCGGTGAAACCGCGGCAGGTGCCGGCGGCGCATGTGGTGCTTCAGTTTTGGGTTGGTCGTTCTCGCTGCGTCCGCAACCGACGATCATCACAAGCACCGCTCCCGCAAA
>QHXD01000255.1:2003-7835 GCA_003223895.1 Acidobacteriota bacterium | reverse complement strand
TGTGGATTCGTCATGATCTTTTAGATTCCTTGCTAACTCAAGACAGTTTGTAGATTGCCAACGCGGGCTAAAGCCCGCGACTACATACAGGCTGCACTTTGATCTCAAATGTAGTCGCGGGCTTTAGCCCGCGTTGGCAGCGACTGGAGTTTTCTCACAGAAGCCGGTAAGATTCGCCCAGCAAAGCACCACAAAAACTGAATCGATATCCGGACGCGGGGAGACGAACATGTTGAAGCGTTTTGGAATTTTGCTGCCGTCGCTTTTGTGTGCGGCCTACGCATACAGCCAGGCCTTTGATACGGGACAGGTATCCGGATCGGCGCGAGACGCAAGCGGGTCGGTCATTCCCGGAGTTTCAGTAACGATCAGAAATGAAGCGCAGGGCCAGGAGCGGCAAACGCTCAGCAACGAGCAGGGCTACTACGTTTTTCCAAACCTGCCCGTTGGCCCATACACGGTCACAGGGGAACTTTCAGGTTTCAAAAAATTCGTGAAGACGGGGATTCAGCTCAGCGCCGCCTCCAGTATTCGTGTGGACGTCGAGCTGGCCGTCGGTAATGTGAGCGAAACGATTGAAGTTCAGGCATCTCCCAACGAGGTCGTCGCCGAGACAGCGGTTCTGGGACGTACCGTCACCGAACGAGAGATCTCCGAACTGATCGTAAGCGGCCGCAATCCTCTCATGGCCGTGCAGTTCAAAGCCGGAGTCGTGGGTGGATCCCTCAGCACCTACATGGGCGACGGTTTCAGCGGAGGAGGTTACTCCATAAATGGCGGGCGGCCCGGCGAGTACCTGACCACTGTGGACGGCGCTTCGATGAATCGAAATCGCCAGGGAGCCATCATCAACGGCGCGCAAGGCCTGGACACGGTCGCGGAAATCCAGGTCCTGACTGCCAACTATTCCGCCGAATACGGTCGAGCCTCGTCCGGTGTCGTCCGTCTGGTGACCAAGAGCGGGACGCGGGAGTTTCACGGCAGACTGGTCGGGAACATCCAGAATTCGAAGCTCGACGCCAATACCTGGCAGCGCAACGCCAGCGGCAATCCCCGGTTGAACGTTGTGCCGCCTCGGAAGGTAAATCAGTTCGGCGGCTCATTAGGTGGCCCGATTTTCATTCCCGGAAAGTTCAATACGGACAAGAAGAAGCTCTTCTTCTTCGCCGCCGAGGAATGGGTTTATCGACGCCAGGAGAACACGATTACTTCTACTGTGCCCAGTCTGGCGATGCGCAATGGGAACTTCAGCGAGCTGCTGAATCCCGCCAATCCGTTTTTCGGAAGAGCGCGTATCATCACCGATCCACAGACCAACCAACCCTTTCCCAATAATGTCATCCCACAAAACCGCTTCAGCGCGAATGGGCTTGCACTGTTCAGAGTCTATCCGGAACCCACGCCGGGCTTTCTCGAGGGGACGGCCAACTATATCGGGACTCGGCGAGTCTGGAGCAATACCCGCAAGGACACGTTCAGAGTGGATTACATGATCACCGATAAGCACACGCTGGCTTTGCGCGGCACCAATATCAAGAACAATTACAACCAGCCGTTCATCAGGCACAGCTATGAGTGGAATATTCCTTCCAAGAGTGCGACGCTCAGCCTCACCAGCAGCCTCTCGCCCACGCTCATCAATGAATTCACGGTTACCGGTACCATTCAGGGACCGCAGGCCCTTACGATCGATCCGGACTGCGGCGCTGTCATCAGCGATGGACGCACCGGCAGCGACCTCTGCAAGAGAAGCAGCTACGGCCTCAATTACGGGTTGCTGTTTCCCGGAACGAAATGGGCGCCTGAGAAACTGCCAACGATCCAGGTCCAGGGGCTCTCCACGTTGGACCTCGGGCCGTACCCCGGCCGGACGACGGACTGGATCTTCACGTTCGGCGACAACGTGACCAAGGTTATCCGCAACCACACTGTGAAATTCGGCATTCTGGTCGAGCCTTCGGGACAGAACGATCGAATCCAGTTCACAACCGCAACCGCGCCAAGCACGAATAACCAGAACGGCAGCTTCCGCTTTTTCGATGCCGGCCACCCCAACTCTACGGGCTTCGCGCCGGCCAACGTGCTGCTCGGTTATTTCAGTGACTATTCGGAATTCGGTGACAAGCCGGTCACGCCTTACAAAGCCGTAGCGTGGGATTTCTTCGTGCAAGACAGCTGGAAGGCGACGCGCAAATTAACCGTGGAAGCGGGCGTCCGTTATTCGCTGTGGCCACCCTGGCACAGCAAGTGGGGCACGCTCGCGTCGTTCAATACGCAATACTTTGACCCGTCCAGAGCCGCTGTCATCGATCGCACGGGCGGCTTCGTTGTAAGCGGCGATCGCTTCAACGGTATGGTGCTTCCCGGTTGCAAACCCACGAAGGACGCGACCGATCGGTTTCCCTTCCTGACCCAGTTTGAACGGCTCTACCACTGTGTGCCCGACGGATTCGCTCCAACCTATAAGGATGGATTCCAGCCCAGACTCGGACTGGCCTACGCGCTCAACAGCAAGACCGCCATCCGGGCCGGCGCCGGAATGTTCCTGCAGCGCAACCAGATCAGCAGCTCCGCAGCGCTTGGCGGGCAACCGCCGCTCATGGAACAGCAGACGGTGATCAACGGGCTCGTGGATAGTCCGGCCGGAGCACAGCGGCGCGATTTCCCGCTCACCGTGTTTATGCAGGATCCAGTGTTCAAGACACCAACAGCCTGGACATGGAACACGACGATCGAACGCGAGTTGCCGGCAACCACGCGACTCTCAGTCAGCTACGTCGGGCGCCGCGGGTACTACAACTCACGCCTGCGCAATATCAGCCAACTCGCTCCAGGAACATTGCAGGCAAACCCTGGCGTGAATGCGGATTTTCTCCGGCCTTACAAGGGTTTTGGAGTGATCAGCCTGCTGGAGAACGCCGGCCAGTCGAAATATAACGGCTTGCAGGTTTCCGTGGAAAGGCGGCGAGCCTCGGGATTGGGCTTCACGGCATCCTACAGTTTTTCGAGAGTCAAAGATGACGCGTCTGCTCTCACCACAATATTGCCCAATGCTTTCGACGCAAAGAGTTTTTGGGGCATTGCGGATTTCGATAGAACCCATTCACTTCTGATCAACACGATATACAGCCTGCCATCTCTGACGGGACAGTCGCAATTAGTCCGTTGGGTTTTTGGCAATTGGGGGCTGGTGGGCGTTACTCAAATCCAATCCGGAACCCCGTTCTCGGTGGCATTTGCTTCAGACTACGCCGGTATCGGCCCGGGTGGCGGAATGCAATTCTGGAATCAGATCGGCGATCCCAAAATCAAACGAACAGAGTTCACTACGTCGGCCGTATGGTTCAACAAGGATGCTTTTGCAGTTCCCGCTCCCGGCACTTTTGGTGTTCAGCCGCGTAATGCATTGCGCAACCCCGGAAGCTGGGAAGCGAACTTGTCTGTCCATAGAAACTTCCCGGTGACTGAAGGTCAACGGCTGGAGTTTCGGTGGGAAGCTTTCAATGTGTTCAATCATCCGAATCTAGGTTCGCCGGGAGCGCCCGCGGTAAATCCTGTCAACAACAATCCGACTCAGGGATCATTCGGTCTTGTTACAGCCAAGGACGGGAACCGCACGATGCAAGTCTCGCTACAATACGTTTTCTAGATAGATAAAGGAGGTTCGTATGAACCATCGATTTCTCATCGTCATCGCACTCGTGCTGCTGGTAACCCTGCCAGCCGCCGGTCAGGCGAAGAAATGGACGTCACGTACACCGGACGGCCAGCCGGATCTGCAGGGATTTTGGACAAACTCCACATATACGCCACTGGAGCGGCCCAAAAACGTTACGAAGGCGCTCTACACGAAAGAAGAAGCGGCAGAAAGGGAAAAGAAGGCTGCGGCACAGGAAACGGAGCAAACCGTGCCGGGAACCATTGCCGACGTGCACTACGATTTCACTCAGTTCGGTCTGGACCGGAACCAGAGTAAGCACGTAGAGGATCTGCGAACTTCGATGATCTTTGATCCACCCGACGGCAGGCTTCCTCCCCTGACCGCCGAGGGACAGAAGAGGGCAGCCGAGCGCGCAGAGTTAGCCAAACGAGTCGGCCGCTGGGATTCCGCGCAGAGCAATGATCTGGACGACCGTTGCCTCATGATGTTGGGCGCCGGGCCGCCAATGATGCCGGCGGGCTATAACGCCGATTATCAAATTGTGCAGGGTCCCGGATACGTGATGATTCTCACCGAGATGATCCATGACGTTCGGATCATCCCTCTCGACGGGCGTCCGCACGTTTCGCGGAATATCCGCCAGTGGATGGGAGACTCTCGCGGACATTGGGAGGGCGATACGCTGGTCGTCGAGACGACGAATTTCAACGGCAAGAACCCCTTCAGAGGATCCAGCGAAAACATGCGCGTGACCGAACGCTTCAGTCGCGTGGACGCCGACTCCATCAGTTACAAATTCACAATCGAAGATGAGTCGACGTGGTCGAGGCCGTGGTCCGCAGAGGTTCCTCTGACGAAAACAGTCGGCCCGATATTTGAGCATGCCTGCCACGAGGGGAATTACGGCTTGTACAACACCCTCGTCGGAGCGCGTCTCGAAGAGAAGAAGGCCGCTGAAAAAAAGTAATCGAAAGGGTGATAGGTCTCCTAAATCACTAATCACTGATGTCCAATGCCCAATGACTAATGGACTTGAGGATTGAGAAATGAAGGGATTTTTTGAATCCTCAATTTCATTTCTCAATCCTCAAGTCCATTAGTCATTGGGCATTGGACATCAGTGATTAGTGACCGTGAACCCACGGTATCCGGTGGACATTCTGGCGGAATAAACGCGGGCTAAAGCCCGCGACTACCTGGGATCAAAATGTAGTCGCGGGCTTTAGCCCGCGTTCCATTCTGTTCTTGCGCCTGCACCTTCAAAATGAGAGATTTACATTCCATGACGCAACGCATTGCAGCAGTTCTGATCAATACAGTTCTATGCGTTTTAATAACCAGTGACCTCAGTGTCGCCCAGGGCGGACAGCCGTCGCGCACTGCCGCAACCGCAACGAATCTGCCGATTGAATCCCAGAAGGCGCTAATCAATGAGTTCTGTATGGGTTGCCACAACGACAAGCTGAAGTCGGGTGGCATGACGTTGGCCGTCCTGGACTTTGCACACGTGGATCAGAATGCCGAACTGGCTGAAAAGATAGTACACAAGCTGCGAGCCGGCATGATGCCACCGCCCGGCGCCAAACGGCCGGACACGGAAACCGTTAAGGCTTTCGTAGCTTCTCTGGAAACTGCGATCGACAAGGCTGCTGCCGCGCATCCCAATCCCGGGTGGCGCTCGTTCCAACGGCTCAGCCAAACCGAATATGCGCGCTCGATCCATGACTTGCTGAATCTCGACGTGGATGTTGCGGCGCTTCTACCGCCTGACAGCCTGCACGATGGTTTCGACAATATCGCCGAAGCCCAGTCCTTCTCTCCCGCAGTCCTGGAGGGATATATTCGAGCTGCCAGCAAGATCACCGCAGAGGCTCTTGGCGACCCGAACGCGACAGCGACATCCGTGACGTGGTCGATTCCTCACACAACGAACCAGTTGCGCCAGGCTCCGGGCGCCCCGTATGGCACGCGGGGCGGAATTTCTGTCATCCATAACTTTCCTGCCGATGGTGAGTACGTCTTCACCGTGAAGATGCAGGCCGCGACCAATGGCGGACTCATTGGCAGGCGGAGTCCCAACGAGCAGATCGAAATTTCAGTCAACGGTGAGAGGGCCGCACTGCTGGACATCAGTCCGACCATGTCTGAATCGAGCCCCGGCGGCCTGAATT
>QHXD01000255.1:0-1981 GCA_003223895.1 Acidobacteriota bacterium | reverse complement strand
GGGGCTTGTCGATGACCTGGTCGCTCCCATCGAATACACGCTGGCTGACGCCATCGGCGCAGCCCAGCTTTATCAGGTTCCTCACCTTCAGGACTTCAACGTTGCCGGTCCATTCACGGTAAGCGGCGTCTCGGATACGCCGAGCCGCCGCAAAGTTTTCAAGTGCCGTCCCGTCACAGCCAATGAAGAAGTGCCCTGCGCCACAAACATCATCACAGCCCTGGCCAGACAGGCTTATCGAAGACCCGTGACTCAGGAGGATCTCGAAGGACTGCTGGCTTTCTATGAAATGGGACGAAAAGACGCGGACTTTGAGTCGGGAATCCGGACAGCCTTGCAAGCGATCCTGGCAAGCCCCACTTTCGTGTTCCGGCTGGAACAGCGGCCCGCCGGGATCACCTCAGGTCAGAACTATCGCATCAATGACCTGGAACTGGCCTCCCGCCTGTCCTATTTCCTTTGGAGCACGGCTCCGGACGATGCGCTCATCACTGTAGCCGGTGCCGGCAAGCTTCACGATCCCGTCGAGCTCGAGAAGCAGGTGCGGCGAATGCTGGCGGATCCCCGCTCGGAGTCGCTCTCGACCAGATTTGCCGCTCAGTGGCTCCGCCTGGCGGAAGTAGACAACGTGGTTCCGGATGGTCTGTTATATCCAAACTTCGACCATACCCTCGCCCAGTCGATGCGAAAGGAGACCGAGTTATTGTTCGATAGTATCGTGCGCGAGGACCGCAATCTGCTCGACCTGTTGACCGCCGACTATACGTTTGTGAATGAGCGCCTGGCTCTGCATTACAAGATCCCCGGTATTTTGGGAAGCCGATTCCGCCGCGTCACGTTGACCGATGACTATCGAAGAGGATTGCTGGGCCAGGGCAGCATTTTGACTATGACGTCCAATGCGGACCGGACTTCTCCTGTCATGCGCGGTAAGTGGGTGATGGAAGTTTTGCTTGGCACGCCTCCTCCACCGCCGCCGCCGAATGTGCCGAGTTTTGAGGCGACCAAGCCCGTGAAAGACGGACGCCTCTTAACGGTTCGCGAAAGAATGGAAGCGCACCGTTCGAATCCCGCATGCGCTTCCTGTCATCGAATGATCGACCCCATCGGTCTTTCGCTGGAAACCTTCGATGTGACCGGCTTACCGCGAATAAAAGATGCCGGACTTCCCATCGATTCCTCTACGGTTCTTTTTGACGGAACGCCGGTCAATGGCCCCGCCGGGCTTCGCCAGGCGGTTCTGAAATACTCCGATGCATTCATCGGAAATTTTACTGAAAATCTCCTGATGTACGCGTTGGGCCGCAGGGTTCAGTACTACGACATGACCGCGGTGCGAGCAATCACTCGGGAAGCAGCACGTAATAACAATCGATTTTCCGCTCTCGTTCTGGGAATCGCAAAAAGCGCGCCGCTCCAGATGAGCAAGGCGGAGGGAACTGTGACACAACAGCAATAGCAGGCCGACTTATGAAGGAAACACAAAGACACAAAGACTTAGCCGCGAATTACGCGAATGACGCCAAATGGGCGCATCAAAGAATTCTTTAATGCGCCCATTTGGCGTCATTCGCGTAATTCGCGGCTAAGTCTTTGTGTCTTTGTGTTTCCTTGTCAGTAGCAGGAGAGACGAGCATGTTCATCACCCAAAAAAATATATCGCGGCGTACGGTCCTTCGCGGCATGGGAGTGGCGATGGCGTTGCCGATGCTGGAATCCATGGTGCCCGCCATGACACCCCAGCGGAAGACAGCGGCAGGAAAACCAGGAGTGCGTCTCGTCTGTATGGAAATGCCCATGGGGTCCGCAGGCGCTACGAAATTCGGAACCGAAAAGAACATGTGGTCGCCTGTGGCGGAGGGCCGGGACTTCGATCTGACACCGACCAGTCTGAAGCCCCTGGAGCCGTACCGAGATTATTTGACGATCATCAGCCACACGGACTGCCGCCTGGCGGAAGCATTTACGGATAATGAGGTCG
>QHXD01000254.1:6928-7310 GCA_003223895.1 Acidobacteriota bacterium | reverse complement strand
GGGCCTCCATTGCGCTGGCCTCCTCGGCACTTTTGAGACGGAGAAGCAGGGCGTACGCTTCCAGTATGCTGGGCAGCTCGAGGCTCCGCTCTCCTGGTTTTTTCTCGAGAATCTGCAAAGCATCGACAAACAGCGTTTCCGCTTCGCCGTACTTGCTACGGGCAGTAAGAATGGCGGCCAGGTTAGCCTCTGCGACCGCGACACTGGAATGGTTTGCCCCAAACACGTTCCGTCGAATCTCGAGAGACTGCCGAAATACTTTTTCCGCTTCAGGCAGATTCTTTCGGCCGCCATACACGAAGCCGAGACTGTTCAAAGTGAAGGATGCATCCGGATGCCCGGGACTGAGGGACGTCCGGATAATCTGCAGTACCCGCCGGAG
>QHXD01000254.1:0-6883 GCA_003223895.1 Acidobacteriota bacterium | reverse complement strand
ATTCAAAACGAGTGCCACGGTGGGATGATTTGGACCCACCTGTTTCTCATTCAGTGCAAGGGCTTTCCTGAGGTGGGCTTCAGCCAGTTTCGGCTTGTCGGTCACCCAGTAGAGAATGCCGAAATTGTTCAGTATTTCCGACATGGGCGGCTGCTCCGGCCCCAGTTTCTGTTCGGTCAACTTCTTAGCCTCGTTGAGAAGGGACTCGGAGCGGGCGTAGCGGCCGGCCATGCTGTAGAGCGCTCCCAGGTTGTTCAGAAGGATCGGCAGGTTGTTCTCTCCACCAGGGCTGCTTCGCGCGATTTCCAGAGCGCGATCAAAGAACTTTTCCGACTCGGCAAGACGGTCTTCCTTCAAAAGGAGGTGCCCGAGATCCGAGAAAGCCGCGCTCCTGTCCGCTATCGAAACTCCGCCGGCATCGGCTAGATCGACGGCGGATCGGAAATGCCGCTCCGCCTCCGCATAGTTACCCTTCGCCTCGGCCCGTCTTGTTTTTGGAATTTGTCGTCAGAATCCTGACCGGCAAGGGTCAGAACAAACGACAAGATGATAGTCGACAAGACGTTCACATTCTCGCCCACTCGATGGCTTACCCATATAGAACCGAAAATTGAAAAAAAGGTTACCAGGAGAAGTTGTTAAATTCCGGCGAGGTTCGGTTGAAGTTTGTGAAAGCCTTCCTGGATGGCCCAGAGATCCAGCGGCAAACCCGCCAGTTCGTCAACCTCAGGAATGGCCGCGGGGTCGCTGGAAAGATCCACAATCATCAGATATCCGCGGCACGTGTCGCATGCCTGCAGCCGAAGATGAGGAAATTCGGGCGTGCTGTAGTTGGCGAGCTTTTTTTCGGACGATTCGTCACAGCCCGGGCAGCGGGTACGTGGAAACGCGCGCCGGCGAAGGCACAACGGGCAGACGATTGTGAAGGCGAGACCATCGCCCTGTGGATGCAGGCAACCCACCTGGGGAGGCTGCCGGCACCACGGACAGTCCAGGCCTTCCGGAAAGCTCGAAGCATAGGGTTGAAGAAGGGCGCGAGCGAAGAATTCGAGCTCAGAGAATACGCCTGGAGCGTCCCAGTAATTGTGCACGATCTGGTCGAATTGCGTGCTGTCGAGTTTACGGGCGGCATCCGCCAGATCGGCTGGACCGGTGCGGATGACGAGCTCGAGCAGAGACGGAAAGAAACACTTCATCGAGTCCAGGTCTCTTGCTGCAATCCGCCCCTGCCAGGAGGCGAGACCGCCGTAGAAGACCAGGATTTCTCGCGAGGCCTGGTAGCGTTCAGCGAGAAGGCGAGCGCGTTGTGCCCGTTGATCCCACATGTTCTCGGTACCATTTGGGGTGATGAGATGCGGCCCAGCCGGGCGTCACCCATCCTTGAATCATCCCACGAAAAGACCCCGGCACGGCTGCCGTACCCATGTAGATATGCAGGATAATCCCGCCGATCGAAATCACGGCAGCAGTTGGATGAATGAGAACAGCGATCTCACGAAGAAGCCGTGGCATCACTGCCGGCCACCAGATGACGATTCCGCTGGCGATCAGCAGGAGACCGAAGATGGCCTGCATCCAGAACAGCGACTTTTGTCCGGCGTTGAAGCGTCCCGCTTCCGGCAATCCGGCGAAATCGTGCACCGCGTAGCGATGCGAAAGCCGAAGCCAGCGGCGGTCATCGCGGTCCAGCCGCATTTGCCTTCTCCAGTTCCGAAACATCGCGGTGAAAAAGACCACAAAGAGAAGACCGGCCCATGGATGCCACGCCCGCACGGTGAAGCCGCCGCCGAACACGGCAGCGAGCCAATAGAGCCGCGGCGACCAGATCGCCAGCCCCGTCAATGCGACGTAGAGGAAGCTGAGCGCCACCAGCCAGTGGATGACGCGTTCGGCTACGCTGAAGCGGCTGACCCTGGGTTCATTCATCGCGCTGCGGTCCGTAACGAACATAGTGGAAGAAGGTGCCAAGAATGCCTCCGATCAGCAGGACATTCCCGATCCACTTCAGAGGTCCTTTCCAAAGGGCAACGGTCCACGGGATGTGTGGATCCTTTGGGAGCCCGTAAGCTTCCGGCTGGTCGGCATGAGCGAGGACATAAACGACATGTGTGCCGCCGACCCCGGGAGGATTGTAGATTCCCGCGTTCCGGAATCCGTCCGATTGCAGCGTGCTCACTCGATCTTCCGCCTTGCGTATCAGATCCTCGCGCGTACCGAAGCTCAGGCAATTCGTGGGACAGGCCTTGATACATGCGGGCTCGAGTCCAACCGAGACGCGATCGGTGCAAAGCGTGCACTTGTGCACCTTGTTCGTCGCCGGGTTCATTTTCGGAACATCGAATGGACAGCCGGTCATGCAGTAGCCGCAGCCGATGCACGCGTCGTGATTGAAGTCGACAATGCCGTTGGTGTACTGAACAATGGCGCCGGGCGCCGGACACGCCTTGAGGCAGCCCGGGTCCACGCAATGCATGCACTGATACTTCGACATGAGCCACAGCGGCGTGCCTATCTCCGATTCTGTTTCGTTGAATTTGATCAGATTCCAGAAGTTGTGAGCGAGGTCCGGCATTGTCTGATAAGTGCCTTCGAAGTTGCCGAAGGTGACCTGCTGGTTATTCCACTCCTGGCAGGCGACTTCACACGCTTTACAGCCGATGCACGTGGTCGTATCGATCATCTTCGCGACCGTGTCGGTTCGCCTGGACACGCCGGCCGGCTTGCCCGGTGTCGCCGAAATCGCCTTGATGAAAGCTTCGATCATATCTTCTCGATGTTGACCAGGAATCCTTTGTACTCCGGCGTACCTGAATTCGGATCGACCACGCTTGGGCTCAGATTATTCACCAGCGGGCCGGTCACGCGCCCGATGAAACCCCAATGTATCGGTAGACCGATTTGATAAACGGTCTTTCCGCTGACCTGCAGGCCACGCATTCGCTTCGTGACCATCGCCCTTCCCTCGACCGCGCCTCGCGCCGAGCGAACGCGCACCATATCGCCGCTGCGTATGTTCTTCGTCTTTGCAAGCGCCTCCGGCACTTCGACAAAGAAATGAGGCTGGAGTTCGCTCGTGCCCGCAATATTTTTTGTCCAGTAGTGGAAGTGTTCGGTCAGCCGATACGTCGTACCGATGTAAGGAAACTCTGCCGCGGAGCCGATGGGGTCGCGATCTGTCCGGAAAATCTTCGCTAACGGATTGGAGCTGACCTTCGGGTGAAGAATGTTTTCGACCGGCGACTCCACCGGTTCATAGTGCTCGGGAAAAGGACCTTCGACGAAGTCGGAAGCATAGAGCTTCGCAACGCCTTCGGGCAGCATGATGAATGCGCCAAAATCACCGGGAGCAGCGTCCGCCTTGTAGTCCGCAACATCTCCAGTCCAATTCGTGCCGGTCCATCGCAGCGGCGCGCGCGACGCATCCCAGGGCTTGCCGGTGGCGTCAGCCGAAGCACGGTTATAAAGGATGCGTCGATTGGCCGGCCAGTTCCACGCCCAGTTGGGATAGAGACCCAGGCCCGTCGGATCTTCCTGACCGCGCCGCGCCATCATGTTCCCGGCTTCTGTGAATGAACCCGTATAGACCCAGTTGCCGCACGCCGTCGAACCGTCATCGGCAAGCGCAGCAAAGCTCGCCAGTTGTTTGCCGGCGGCATCGCGGCCATTAATTTCGCGGGATACTTCCGAGAGCGACGGGGACGCGGGATTCTGCCAGGTCCAGGCCATGTTGAGCAGTGGTTCGGGGGCCTTGCCGCCTTCCTTCTCATATAGCTCGCGAATCTTCAGGAACAGTCGAGCAATAATGTCCTGGTCGCGCCACGCCTGGCCCGGCGGCTCGACCGCCACGTTCTTCCACTGCGCCCAGCGCGACGAGTTCACGAACGCGCCGTCTTTCTCGGCGAAGCATGCCGCCGGAAGAAGAAAGACTTCAGTATTGATACCGGACGAATCCAGCGCCGTCGAATAGTACTTTTCCGCCAGCTCGCGCGCCTTCCAGAACGATGCCGTCTCCGTTTCGAAACACTCGGCAACGATGAGCCACTTGAGCTTCGAAAGCGCGGCCAGCATCTTCGGCGTGTTCGGGCCGTTCGCAACGGGATTCATACCGAACGAGATCATCCCTTCGATCTGGCCGGCATACATGTGATCGAACAGATATCCCCAGCTATAGTTGTCCGCCTCCCCAAGTTTCGGGAGGAAGTCATAGGCGAAGTTGTTCTGCTTCGTCGCCTTGTCGCCATAGTAGGCCTTCAGCAAACTGACGACGAACTTCGGCGTGTTCGACCAGTAATTCATCGAATCGGGCCGCAACGCCCTGGGCGTGGTCTCTTTGAGGTAATCGGCAAGCGTTTGCTGGTTGGCGCGCGGGAGACGCAGATAGCCGGGCAGCATGTTCCACGCGCCCATATCCGTGGCGCCCTGAATATTCGAGTGGCCGCGCTGCGCGTTGACTCCGCCGCCGGGCATTCCGATGTTGCCCAGCATGAGCTGAAGCATGGCCGCAGTGTGGATGAGCTGCACGGAGTGGCTGTGCTGCGTCCAGCCCAATGCGTAAAGAACGGTTCCCTGCCGGTCCGGCTTCCCCGTGGAGCAGATGATCGCAGCCGCCTTCTCGAAGTCTGCTGCCGAACAGCCGCAGATGGAGGCCACCATCTCCGGCGTGTAGCGCGAGTAATGGTGCTTCATCAGTTGAAACACGGAGCGTGGATGTTCCATGGCCGGATCGACCTTCGCGTAACCGGCCGCGTCGAGCTCATAGTTCCAACTCGATTTGTCGTACGCCTTCTTGTTTTCGTCCCAGCCTGAGAAGAATCCATCTTCGAATGAGAACCCTTCCCTGATGAGGAATGAGGCATTGGTGTGGAGCTTTACGTACTCGTGCTGGTAGAGATCGTGCGTGATGGCATAGTGGATCAGGCCGCCAAGGAAAGCGATGTCCGTGCCCGCGCGAATCGGCACATAAATATCCGAAACGGCGGCCGTGCGATTAAACCGCGGATCGATCGTAACAAGTTTGGCTTTCCTGACTCGCTTTGCTTCCATCACGAACCGGAAACCGACGGGGTGATTCTCCGCCGGATTACCGCCCATGACGAGGACGACGTCGGCGTTGGCGACATCCGTCCAGCCGTTCGTCATAGCCCCGCGGCCGAATGTGGCGGCCAAACTGGCCACCGTTGGGCCGTGTCAAAGACGCGCCTGATTCTCGTAGGCCACGACTCCGAGCCCGAAACGAAACTTTCCGAGCAGATAGTTGATCTCGTTCGTGTCCGTGCAGCCGCCAATCATCGCTGTGTTAGTGAGACGATTGACGACGCGGCCCTCGGCGTCCTTCTCCTCGAAGCCGGCATCGCGCGAGTTCTTGATGAGGCGTGCCATGCGCTCGAGAGCCTCGTCCCAGGGGATCGTTTTCCACTCATGCGAACCCGGGGCGCGATAGAGCGGCCGGGTAAGCCGGCGGTCATTGACCACAAACTGCCGAAGCGTAATTCCCTTCGAACACAAGGCTCCACGATTGATCGGACTGTCCGGATCACCTTCAACGTGGACGACACTGGGTGTGACGTTGTGAGCCTTGTCGCCGAGCGTGTGAATGATCACACTGCACGCCACCGCGCAATAGGGGCAGATGCTGTGGGTTTCCGTGGTGCGCGCGATCTTCAGTTCGCGAGCCTGCGCCAGCGCCGGCCGAACGTCGAAACCGAAGGCAGTTGTGACGGCCCCGCCGGTCAGTGCGCCTTTAATAAAGCTTCGTCGAGATACTTGCATAGGACTGGAGTTGGCGTTTGAACTCCCCTCCTAAGTTAGGAGGGGTACCGTTCGCGCGTTTTTTAGCGAACGGCGGGGTGGTTCCTCAGGCGACCACCCCGTCTGCGCCCGGCTTCGGTGGCTTCGCAGCATTTTTTTGATGGCGCAGCCACCCCTCCTAAGTTAGGAGGGGTGCTTCGAAGCCTCGTTAGCTCTTCATCAGTCGCTTGAGTGCCAAAAATTCGTCTACAGCGTATGCGAGAAGCCGGTTGCGTTCAAGAATGATCTAGCGAAGGGAGTGGTGTCGCTATTAAACTACGCCGCGAAGGGGGAAACGCCAATGTTTTCGAGGAAGAAAATTACTACAGCGACAGTGTCTCTCATGGCAGTGGCTTGCCTACTCACTTGGAACTTACCGGTGATCGCCCAAATTAGTTCCGGATCGATTACCGGGGTTGTGCAGGATACGCAGGGGGCAATTATCCCAGGTGCCCAGGTCACGCTGATCAACCAGGACCAGGGTGTGGAAGCGCGACAGACTATTACGAACGAAGCGGGCATTTATCTCTTCAGCGCGCTGCCCGCTGCTTCGTATACAGTGACGGTGGAATTGCCTGGTTTCAAAACGTACAAGAAGACGGACGTCAAGCTGTTCGTCAATGACAAACTGGGTCTTCCCGCGATTCAACTCGAGGTGGGCTCTCAGGCGGAGTCGATTACGGTGGAAGCCCAGGCCGTCCAGCTTGAAACAGTGTCGGGCGAACGGTCCGGCGTCGTTACGGGGAGGCAGATGGCAGATATCGCCTTGAACGGCCGCAATTTGACGGCCCTCTTCAAGACCGTTCCCGGCGCTCCCGCAGACGCGGGTTTGGGCATGCCCACCATCAATGGCCAGCGGAACAACCAGACCAACTTCACGGTGGACGGCCAAACTTTCACGGATTCCGGTGTGAACAATCCGATCAACTTCGGCTACCGGCTCAGCATGGATTCCGTTGCCGAGTTCAAGGTATCCACGACCGGCCAGAGCGCTGAATTCGGACGCAACTCCGGCGCTCAGATTCAGGTAGCGACCCGGCAAGGAACTCAGGAGTTCCATGGCGGCGGTTATTATTTCAAACGTGAAGAAGGATGG
>QHXD01000253.1 GCA_003223895.1 Acidobacteriota bacterium | reverse complement strand
TGGATTCAAGCTCGTGATGTTCACACGGAAACGGTAAGTGGAACCTGCGGCACTGGAAAAGGGCGTTCCCCTGACAACGCCTCGATCCTGATCCAGAGTCATACCCGGCGGCAACTGGCCGCTCGATACAGACCACTTCAACGGAGTGGATGTCGTGGAACCCAGAATGGCATAGAGGCTGGCGCCGTAACCTGCTCCTTGCCGGGCAGCCGGTAGGGCGATTGTCCGCGCATTGGGCTGCGCGAATACCACGGTAGGACAGGCCGGCATCGGAACGCCGTCCACGGGTGCCGAAGATTCCTCGGTCACGACCAGCGTAAATCTTCCGGTGCCGGTTCTGGAGCCATCGGACGCCTGCATCGTTAAAGAATATGTGCCGGGAATCAGTCTGCCTCCGCTGCTCTTGAAGACTCCATTAGCGTCAACCGTGGTACCCGGCGGGAATGTAGATCCGTTTGCCAGTGTCCAGGTGTACCCGGACAATGGACTACCACCTTGTGCGAGCAGCGTCACGGCCTGCACTGCGCTTCTACCCGGAGGATTCTTGTCATAGCACGCGCCCCAGCCCAGAACCGGCGCGCTATCGTAGTCGTTCGTCAGTACGCAAATTGAGGTATCTGATGGCACACACCCCTGGGGAGGTGGTGGCGGCGGTGGAGGTGGTGGAGGCGTCCCGCCGCTTTGCACCACAAGATTTCCGGAGGTGGAGTTGATGCTTCCGTTGTAGTCAACGCTGCCCGTAAGAGTGTACGGTCCCGCCGGAGCGTCGCATGGAACGGTCAAAGTCGAGTAGCGAAGACTTCGACCCGCCGCCTGGTCCCCGGCAAATGAACCCATGTAGAGGACATATCCACTAGGACCAATCGCGCGATATTGCCTGGTGACGCTGAGAGTTCGGCCGCTGGTATTGTTGACCCGCATGTTGACCGTGATGGTGCCGCAGGCCTGAACCGACGTTATCGGCTGGTTACTTGCATCACCCAGGAAAGCTTCCTCGATAGTTAAACCACCGTCAGAACCACCAGACCCACCGCTGGAGGCAGCCAGGGGCGGCGTGAATCCGATTCGGATTCCACCCAGCCGGGTTGCCGGAACATTGGAGTAGACACGGCCGCTTCGCAGGAAGAACAGTTCGATGCCGTGAATTTGCACTCCATTGGTCGTTCGTATGTAGATATAGCCGCCATCCGTTTTTCTTGTTTGCATCTGCGGCAGAACTTCGTCCAGCAGGAATCCCCTCTTGGTTTGAGCTGCCAGAGTGAATGTCGCGGCGGCGGATTCCGCTGGTCCTGCGATCAGCTTGCCGGACGAATCAAAGGCATAGACTTCCACTTGAGCATTCGATGTCGAAGAATTTGCCAGCGCAATTCCAGTCCACCATGGAGGCATGTTTGCAATGTGACCGAAGATGAGGCCGGTATCGCCGGCACTTGCCGACTGCATCTCTACCGCTGTGCTGCCGCCGCTAAGAGTGTCCGTATAAGTCAGGGTGGCGTACAGCCCGGCGCCTTCAACCTGTAACCAGCCGTCAACAGACGAAACGCCAAATAAGGAGGTCACACTGGCTCGGAGGACGCCATTCAGGGGGATCGTACGCTGGACGGTCAAAACAGCGCCTGAATTCTGTTTCAGCGTCAATGTGACGTTTGGCATGGATCGAAAGTTGGTCAGGCTCAGCACCGTATCGTACGTCGTTCCGCCAACCTGCCCGCCGACAATCTGCGGGAATAGGCCCTGCGCGGTCGCAAATGATGCTGCGTTGGTCACCACATTATCGGAGCCGCCATTAGGCGTCATCGTTGTGCTGATGAGCTTCGCGTTAGGAACACTCGAATTTGTGGCTATCCAATAACCGTTGGAGTCGAAACTCGCCGCTTGCGCTGGAAACAACGATGCGACGGCTCGCTGAAATACACCAACCGCCGAAACCTGAAACGGAACGTTCGCAACCGTTGTGCCACTTGCATTGACCAGGAGCAGGTTTCCGGTGACGGCACTCGAGTCCAGATTCGCCAGGCTGATCTCCGATGTGCTTCTGAAAAACGTGAAGGCCGGACCTGCTACTGCATCGCTTGCCGTCAGCAGCCGGGCGCCGTCTGTGGAGGTCACGAAGTCACCGCTCATCCAGAAGCCTGTAACCTGTTCGACGTCGATTTCGGCTGAGAACCAACCGGCCGTTGATACTCCCGGGAAAATCTCACCGAGTGCCAGCGGCAACTGCCCCTTGGCGGGAATCGTACGTTGGGAGGTCGTTACCATGGCGCCCAGTACTGTCCTCAGCCGGAATGTGACGGATGCGTCCGTCAGCGTCGGATTCATGAATGCAACTCCGACTGTTGTCATTTCTGAAGGCTGAAATTGCCGGGGGAGATAGAGCGTGGTCGCTGCGCGGGCACACTCACCCATGCAGACGAAAACCAATATTACGGCGAGAACAAAACCGGGCATCCTGCGCATTTCTACTGCTCTTACAGTTCTTACGGCGGCATAACTTAACCTAACCTTGTGCGAAAGCCAACACTATTGTTATAAGGGTGGCTTGCCCTTGGAGACGTCTAAACATGAGTAAGTTCATCATTGGGCCACATATGCGGTTGCAGGAATGGGTTGCCGAAGAGAAGGGATACTTCACCGCTGAAGGCCTGGATTACGAGTTTCTTGAATCGACTGGTTTTTCAAAACTTGCGGTCAAGTCCTCCGCGGAATTGCCGAAAGACCAGATCCGCGGCGCTTATCAAAGCATCGAGCAAGGCCGCACCTGCGACATCAGTTCTGCATGTCACTGGACGGTAAACATGGCGGCGGCCGCGGGTCACGGCCGGGTATGGGGAAATGCTTACTCCGTGACTCCGGCGGGCATTTACACGGCTCCGGATTCGGGTATCCGGACGGTGGAAGATCTCGCTAATGTGCCGGTTACTGTGGGCTGGCAGTCGGGCAGCCACTACACCACCATTCAGGCACTCGAGTCGATTTTGCAGCGGGAGCAAATCAAGCTTCATTTTGGCGGCATGATTTTCCAGCGTCTCGAGTTGCTGGTCGATCATGAAGTACCCGTAGCGACCCTCTTTGGCGGATGCGGATACTTCGCCGAACAAATGGGCTTCCGCAAAGTCCTGGATTGCACCTTCATGACGGCAGCAATCGTGCGAAACGATGCTGACGAAGAGGACGTGGAAAAATACTTCCGCGCGCTGAAGCACGCACAGGATGACATCGACTTCCATCATCAAAAATACACTCATTACTACAAAAAGGAATTCCCAGCGCGTTTCCACGAGGTGATGGACACGCGAATCTTCGGGCCGGGCGAGCGGATCGTTTTCGCCCCGTATACAAAGGAAATGTACGAGAAGACTCAGAAGTGGGTCGAATCGTGGGACATTTTCGAGGAGGGCCTGAAGGACCGGAAGGGTTACGAGGAATCTGTGGTAAAGGCATAGGAGGCACTAATGATTATTGATGCGCATGCGCACGTCACCGCGCCTGAGAGCCTGTACGTATATAAAGCCGGTCTGCTCGCGCACCGTGGCGCCCATGGCCGCGGCGCCGTCGAGGCCAAAGATCAGGACATCATCGACGCGTTGAACAAGCCCGTCTTTGGAGGCTCATCCCACCTCCAGCAACTCAAAGAGGCGGGCACCGATATGCAGATCATATCGCCTCGTCCTTATCAGATGATGCATAGCGAGAATCCGAAGCTCGTTCAGTGGTTCACCGAGGAAACCAACAACATCATTGCCCAGGAAGTGAAACTGTTCCCGAAGACTTTCCGAGGCGTCTGCGGCCTCCCGCAAAGTCCGAGCCAGCCGATCACCAAGGTACTTTCCTACCTGGAGCGCTGCGTGAAAGAACAGGGATTCGTCGGCTGCCTCCTGAACCCGGATCCCGGCGAATGCAGCGGCGCCGAAACCCCGGCTCTCGGCGACCGGTACTGGTACCCGCTTTATGAGAAGCTGGTGGAACTGGATATTCCGGCGCACCTTCATTCCGCGGGCTGCCGTTCGGAACGCCTCAGCTATTCGCTGCATTTCATCAACGAGGAAAGCATTGGCGTGGTTTCATTGCTCAACTCCACGGTCTTAAGTGATTTCCCGACGCTGAAGATCATGGTGTCGCACGGCGGCGGCGCCATTCCTTATCAGGTTGCCCGCTTCGATGCCGGCTCGCTCCGGCGCGGCACCGAACGCTTCTCCGATAAGCTACGCAAGCTGTACTTCGACACGGTGCTTTACTCGGCGGACGCGCTCGAGCTTCTCTTCAAGACGGTGGGCCCGGATCGCTGCCTGTTCGGAACGGAACGGCCGGGCGTGGGCACCGTCAAGGATCCCAAGACCGGCAAGTGGCTCGACGAAACGCGGCATATCATCGAAGGCTTCGAGTGGTTGAGCGCCGCAGAAAAGAAAATGATTTTTGAAGACAATGCCAGGAAGATCTTCAAGCTCGACGTATGAACGCGGGCTACGGATAATTCGGATAATTCGGGGACAGACGTATAAATCACCTAATTAGCTTTCAAAGTTCCGTTTACTGCTAATTAGGTGATTTATACGTCTGTCCCCGAATTATCCGTAGCCCGCGTTTCCGAATTGCTGAAAGGAGTACGTATGTTTAAGCGCCTCAGCCTCGCGTTTTTGATCGCCGCCATTCTGGTGGTGCCTGCACTTCTGGCTCAGCAGGCAGCGCTTCAGAAAATCGCTATCAACTTCCCCACGCGAAGCGGGGCCTCATGGCCGATGTTCATTGCCAAAGAGGGGAAGTACTACGAGAAGTACGGGTTGGATGTGAACCTGGTGTTTGGCGCCGGTAACCTGGGCGTTGCGATGATTACCAGCGGCGATGCGGCAATGACGAACTCCTCCATGGAGCAGGCGCTGCAGGCCAGCTCGAGAGATCCCAATGCTCTGGTCTTGATGGGCAGCACGCTGAACAAGGGCACGTTCGCGCTGATGAGCGCCAAAAACATCGGCAGCGTCATGGACCTGAAGGGCAAACGGTTCGCGGTGAGCCAGATCGGCGACGCGCCGTATAACTATTCGGTCGCGCTGCTGGGAAAATTCGGACTTACTCCCCGAGACATCCAGTGGGTGCCGGTCGGTGTTGATGCCACGGCCCGCGCCGTGGCCCTGACGACCGGCCGCGCCGACGCAACCCTTTTGACGGCCCCCCAATATTTCAAGGTGGAAGAACAGGGCTTCAAACGTTTGGCAAACATGGCCGATTACAATGACATTTACGCCTCGACTGTTTACTTGTTCACGAGAAAGACCGTGGCCGCCAATCCCAGGTTACCGGAACTGATCATCAAGGCCCAGGTAGAGGCGATCAAACGCTTCTATGACGACAAGGCATTCGCGGTGAAATCCTATATGGCGTATGACAAGCAGGACACTGCCGATGTCGAACGCATCTACGACCTGAACGCGAAGAGCCAGACGCTCGAACGCGTGCCTTACGTCATGGCAAGCGCAGTGAATTCCATAATCGACCAGGCAAACGCGGACCAGGCCACCCAGCTCAGGAACTTCGACCCTCACAAAGTCGTCGATAACAGCACGGTCGAGCGCCTGGTGAAAGAAGGCTTCTTCGAGAAGCTGTTTGGCAACAGCGTCAAAGCCGAGCAGGATCGCCAGGCGAAGCTGGCGTTCAAGTAAGTCGCGATGAATCGTGGGTTAGCGGATTCCCCTCCTTGCAAAGGAGGGGTGGCCGTGCCATAAAGAAGAAGGTCCCGTTCCGAAAAGGCACGGCCGGGGTGGTCGCTCACAAGTAGCGTTGCGAAATGCGTTTTGAAACGTAGCGTGTGAGCGACCACCCCCGTCTGCGCTCCCGATGCGTTTTACATTCAACGATGAATAAACTCGAAATCTCCCACGTCACGAAGCGTTACTGGACGGGACGCGATGCGCGCGAAGTGCACGCGTTATCAGACGTCTCGCTTTCCGTGGCGGACGCGGAGTTCATGGCAATCGTCGGGCCGAGCGGTTGCGGGAAAACGTCGTTGCTCAACATCGTGGCCGGTTTGCTGCCGTTTGATGAGGGCTCGGTCGTAATCGATGGCAAACGGGTGGACGGCCCGGGCATCGATCGGGCGGTCGTTTTCCAGCACTCCAGCCTGCTGCCCTGGCGCACGATCGCCGGTAATGTCCGATACGGTATGGAGCTGCAGCGCCGCTTTGACGAGCCTACGATGGTCCAGCGAACCGACCACTTCATCAAGCTCGTCGGCCTGAGCGGTTTCGAGCGCCACTATCCTTCGGAATTGTCCGGAGGAATGCAGCAGCGCGTGAATCTCGCCAGGGCCCTGGCCTCAGACCCCGTGGTGCTTCTCATGGATGAGCCTTTCGCCGCGCTCGACGCCCAGACGCGCGAGTTCATGCAGGCCGAGCTTTTGAAGATCTGGGCGAAAGCGCGCAAGACGGTTCTGTTCATCACGCATCAAATCAATGAAGCTATTTACCTTGCGGATCGCGTTGCGGTGATGTGCGCGCGTCCAGGCCGCGTGAAGCAGGTGTTCGACGTCCCGTTCTCACGCCCGCGAACGCTCGCGTTGAAACGCGACCCGAAGTTTCTCCAGGTCGAAGACGCGGTCTGGCAGTTGATCGAGGAAGAATCGATGCGCTTGGGTATGGTCCTGG